>RFHH01000126.1 GCA_003696075.1 Acidobacteriota bacterium | reverse complement strand
ATCGAAGGTTTTCGTCTCGAAACGCTCGCTGCGCGCGGAGTCGTGCGGAAGTGTCGGCGCTCGATCGAGTCGACCGGCATCGCGCACCATCGAGGGTGCGGCTCCGGTGGATCCGGTCGTCCCGCGCTCCGCCGGGCGTCACGCCGTCCGATCGAACGGGATCGGCGCGAAAGGCCGCCCCCGGGCGCCCGGCCCGGAACTCAGCGAATCGTGCACGGAGCCTCCTTTCGCGCCGGGACGGTCCTGCCCGCGGCTCCGCCGTCCGGGACGAACCCCGACGCCCGCGCTGCGCCGGACGCGACCCCCGCCCCCGGTCCGGACGGGACGTCGCGCCCGGCGGCCCCGGCGACGCTCCCGCTCCCCGTTTCGCCTCTCCCGGAGCCGGCGTGGCGACGAAGGCCGCCCATCCCCGCCCGCGGGCTCCGGGGCCCGGAGCGCCGGGCGGCCCGCCGGCGAGTCCGGCCGGCCCGCTGCTACTCGTGCACGAAGGCGGCTTTCGAGCGCGGCCCGTTCCGGAGGAAGTTCTCGAGGCCGATCCGCATGTCGCGGGTGCGCGTGCACTCGGCGAACATCGCCGACTCGAAACGCAACCCCTCCTCGAGCGGCTTGGCGCATCCCTCGAGAATCGCCCGGCACATGATCGCGTCGATCGCGCGGCTGAGGTGGCCGAGGTCGACGTCCGGGAGCTTCTCGGGCACCTGCATCGGCGCCGGATCGATCCGCGGCAACTCGACGCGCCCCTCGGCGGCGTCGCGCGCCAGCTCGATGGCGCGCTCCACCACGTCCCCGTCGACCTCCTCGAGGACCAGGCCGAGATCGACCGCCTCCCTGCCGCTGATCGGGCGTCCCGTGCGCAAGAGCTCGGCCGCATGCTCGATGCCGATCAGCCGCGGCAGTCGCTGCGTCGCTCCGGTGCCGGGAATGATGCCGAGGTTGACCTCCGGCTGGCCGATCGCCATTTTCAGCCCTTTCCGGATCACCCGCGCCGTGCAGCACATCGCGAGCTCGTTTCCGCCCCCGAGCGCGAAGCCGTTCAGCGCACAGACGACCGGCTTGCCGAGGGTCTCGATCACGCGGCCGGGCCGCTTCGTGCGCTCGGCCGCCTCGAAGGCCTGCTCCGGCGTTTCGATCCGCGCGAGGAAGTGGACGTCGGCTCCCGAAACGAACGCCTTGACGCCGAATCCGGTGAGGACGGCCGCCTTGACCTGCGGGTCCCGGCCGATCTCGGAGAAGGTCCGTTCGAGCTGGGCGTAGACCGCCTCGTTGAGGGCGTTGAGCACCTTGGGCCGGCGGATCGTGACGACGGCGACGCCGTCGACGTCGCGCCGGAAGACGTAATCGATCGACCAGGGCTGGCGCGAGCGCGCCTGCTCCTCGAGGCACCGCGGCACCGGGAAGCCGGGATGTTCCTTCGCGTAGGCCCGGACGAGTTCGAGCGCCTTCTCCGGGCCGATGCGATTCATCGCGGTGAACGGCGGCGTCATGTCCAGCCCGAGTTCGATGGCCATCTCGAGGTCGGACACGCTCACGATCCCGCTGTCGATGATCGAGCCGACCAGGCCGAAGTAGGCCCCGCGCATGGCGTCGGCGATCCGCTGCTCCCTCTCCGGAGGCAGTTCCACCGTCTCTCCCCTCTGCGGCACCTCCCAATCGGTTCCATCCGCCAGAGCCTTCTTCAGGATGTCCGGGGAGCGGAACCAGGGCCCGAGCTCGCGGTTCATCCGCTCGAGGCCGTGGTTGGTGATCGGGTTGCCGCCGGTGAGATTGGCCGCGGTGAAGGGGCCCACCCGGAGTCCTAGGGCGCGGCAGGCGGCGGCATCGACCTCCTTCGTCGTGCCGGCGCCGGCCTCGACCAGGAGCGCCGCGGCGAGGAACAGCCCTTCGAAGATCGGGTCGATCGCGTAGCCGTAGCGGCTGCCGACGCGGATCGGGGCCTTGCCGATCGCCTCGTACAGCGCGAGCACCTTCTCGGTCAAGCCGGGATCGGTGTCGCGGCCGGGGACGATCTCCACGAGCAGGTTCCGCTCGGCGGGGAAGAAATAGTGAATGACGAGGGCGCGCTCCTTCCGCCGCAGGGACTGGAAGATCTCCTCGGGTGTGAGGTGCGAGGAGTTCGAGGCGAGGACGGCGTCCGGGGCGGCGATCTCCTCGAGACGGCTGAAGATCTGCCCCTTCACGCGGGGATCCTCGGTGGCCGCCTCCACGACCAGGCTGGCCCCCTCGAGCGCGGCGTCGTCCGTGGTGAACGTGACCCCGTCGAGCATCGCCTGGGCCGTCTCCGGGGTGAAGGCGCCGGTGTCCACCCCCTTCGCGATCTTTCGCTTCATTTTCGCCCGCCCGCGCTCGATGGCGGCGGGGTCGATGTCCATGACGACCACCGGCACCCGGTACCGGTGGAAGACCTTCGTGAAGTGCAGGGCGATGTCGGGGCCGATCTGGCCGGAGCCGACGACGCCGATCTTGTCGATGATCAAGCCTTTATGCTCGAAGCTCATCGCGGCCCTCCTGGGCGGGGCGGGCGCCGGCGGGCGGCCCTCCCGTCTTGACCGTTCCCGCCGGCGGGGTGTATTCTATCGAACGTTCGTTCGAAAACTCCTGCGGCGGATGCCGTTTCGGAGGCGCCCGTGACCCGAAAGGAGATCGTCGACTGGGCCCTCGCCCTCTACGAAGACCTGCAGTTCGGGTCGGTCCGCGCCTGGCTCCAGGAGGAGCCCGGGCGCAAGGCGGTGGGCTACCTGCCGGTCTACGTGCCCCGAGAACTGATCCGCGCCGCCGGAATGCTCCCCGTGGGCATCCACGGCGGCGGTGACCTCCTCGAGATCATCCGCGGCGACGCATTTTACCAGTCCTACATCTGCCACCTGCCTCGCTCGGTCATCGAGCTGGCGCAGTCGGGGCGGCTCGACTTCCTGTCGGGAGTGCTCTTTCCGTCCACCTGCGACGTGATCCGGAACCTCTCGGGAATCTGGAAGCTGCTCTACCCGGACCTCTACGTCCGGTACGTCGACCTGCCGCAGGTCCGTGACGAGCGCACCGGTGGCGCGTTCTGGGAACAGGAGTTGCGGCGTCTCGCGGACGACCTCGGCCGGCTCTCCGGCCGGCCCGCGGACGAGGCGGCGCTCCGGGAGGCGATCGCCGCCTACAACGAGCACCGCCGGTGGGTCCGCCGGCTGTTCGAACGGCGGCGCGAGGCGCCGTGGGACGTGCCGACCGAGGAGCTGTATCTCCTGATGCGTGCAGGCGAGGTGGTTCCGGTGGAGACCTTCGTCGAGAAGGCGAAGGCCTACCTCCGGGCCGTCGAGTCCGATCCGGGCCGGCCCCGCGACAACTCGCGGATCGTCATGGTCGGCTGCTTCTGCGAGCAGCCGCCCCTCGGCTTGATCAAGACGATCGAGCGGGCCGGCTGCTACATCGTCGACGACGACCTCCTGCTCGGAAACCGCTTCCTCGTCGAGGACGTGCCGACCGACGGTGACCCGATCCGGGCCCTCGCGCAGGCCTTCATCAAGGGCGCGGTGCGCACGTCCGTTCTGTACGAACCGGATCCCGAGGGGAAACGGAAGCTGATCCGGGAGCGCGTCAGGCGCGCCCGCGCCGACGGCGTGATCTTCGCCGCACCCAGCTTCTGCGACCCCGCGCTCCTCGACCAGCCGATGCTGTGGAAGGGCGCCGAGGCGGCCGGGATCCCGTGCATCGCCTTCAAGTACTCCGAGAACACCGGCCAGTTCCAGCAGTTCCGGGAGCAGGCCGGCACCTTCTCCGATTCCATCAAGCTGTGGGGGGAGGCCTCATGAGCGACGTCCAGAAAGATCGGTCGATGGTCCTCCAGAAGCAGATGATCGCCAGGCACTTCGAACGCCTGGAGAAAGCGCCGGAGACCGGCGAGCCGGTGGTCTACACGTTCGTCCCGGGCAATCTGACCGAGCTGATCCGTTCCTTCGGGGCGCTTCCCGTCCTTCCCGAGATCAATGCGCTCCAGTCCGGGATGCGCAAGCGGAGCGGCGACTTCATCAACGAGGCGGAGAAATCCGGCCACTCGGAGGACGTCTGCACCTACGTCAAGTGCGACATCGGCATGCTCAAGTCGGGGAACATCGGCCCCACGGGAACGCGCCTGCCGAAGCCGGACCTCCTCCTGCTGTCCTACACCGGCTGCTATACCTTCATGAAGTGGTTCGAGCTGCTCCGCGAGGAGTACGACTGCCCGACCGTCTTTTTCCAGGTCCCGTACCAGGGCGACGGCGCCATCGAGCCGCAGCACAAGGAGTACATGGTCAAGCAGCTCCGCGACGAGGTGATTCCCGCCCTGGAAAAGGTGACCGGAAAGAAATACGACGAGGACCGGCTGAAGGAGATGCTGGCGCTGAGCGCGCAGGCCGAGGAGGACCTCGTCGCGGTGCTCCAGTCGGCCAAGAACAAGCCAAGCCCGATCGATGCCTACTTCGGCGCCGTCTACTACGTCGGGCCGATCTTCAGCGCCTTCCGGGGCACGCCGGAGGGGGTCGAGTACTACAAGGAGTTGCGCCGCGAGGTCGAGCAGCGGGTCGCCGAGGGGCGGGGTCCGATCACCCCCGACGGTCCGCTCGACGATCAGAAATACCGGATCGTCGTCGAAGGCCCGCCGAATTGGACCCACTTCCGCGACTTCTGGCGCATGTTCGCGGAAGAAGGGGCGGTCGTCGTCGCTTCCACGTACACCAAGGTCGGCGGGGTCTACGACTTCGGCTTTCGGCACGATCCGAACGACCCGCTGGGAACGCTCGCCGAGTACTGCGCGGGCTGCTACACGAACATCAACCTTCCCGGACGGATCGCGATGATCGAGCGTTACATCCGGGACTATGACGCCGACGGCTTCATCATCAACTCGGTCAAGTCGTGCAATTCGTTCTCGGCGGGCCAGTTGATGATGGTCCGCGAGATCGAGCGGCGAACCGGCATCCCCGGCGGGTTCATCGAATCCGATCTCGTCGATCCGCGCTACTTCTCGGCCGCGAACATCAAGAACCGGCTCGAGAGCTACTTCCAGATGATCGACGCCCGCCGGATGGGGGTGAGCGCATGAGGTGTGTCATCGGCATCGACCTCGGGTCGACGACGACGAAGGCCGTCATCCTGGACGAGGAGCGCCGCGTGCTCGGCCGCGGCATCACCAACTCGCGCTCGAACTACGATCTGGCCGCTGCCGTGGCCCGCAGCGAGGCGTACGTCACCGCCCGGTTCAATCTGCTGCGGCGCGAGGTGGCGGGCCGGGTCGACGACGCGATGCTCGAGCGCCTGCGCCGGGCGTTCAAGCTGGAGCAAACCCTGCACCAGCTCCGGCGCCTGCGTGAGCTGATCGACGAAGAGATCGATCGATCGCACGAGAACGGCCTGCGCAGGCCTCTGAAGGACGCCATCGCCACGATGTTCGAGCGCATCGAGCGGGAGGAGGAGGAGCGGTTCGCCGATCCGAATCCGCCCAAGCGCTCCGATTTCTTCCGCGACGCCGCCGGGTCGGCGTTCAACCGCATCGCCGAGGAGATCGCGGATCCCACCGGGGTCACGTTCGACATGCTCCTGGGGCTGTACGACAAGTGCATCATCCGGGTCGAGAACGAACCGCTGGAGCTCGGCTTCCGCGACCACATCGGCGCCGCTCTCGAGCGGATCGGCCGCCCGCCGGAGATCGCGGGCGCCGTCGACCGGGTCGCGAGGGTGGAGCTCGAAGAGGCGGCGTCGGTGGGCACCGGCTACGGCCGCGCCCGGCTGCCGTTCCCCAAGGAACAGATCCGGTCGGAGATCCTCTGCCACGGCCTCGGCGCCCACGCGATGTTCCCGGGGACGCGCACGGTGCTCGATATCGGCGGCCAGGACACGAAGGCGATCCAGGTCGACGAGAACGGGATCGTCACCAGCTTCCAGATGAACGACCGCTGCGCCGCCGGCTGCGGGCGCTATCTCGGCTACATCGCCGACGAGATGAACATCGGACTCCACGAGCTGGGTCCGCTGGCCTCGAAGTGCCACCGCTGCGTCAAGATCAATTCGACTTGCACCGTGTTCGCCGGAGCGGAGCTGCGCGAGCGGCTTTCCCTCGGGGAGCGTCGGGAGGACATCCTGGCGGGGCTGCACCGGGCGATCGTGGTCCGGGCGATGAGCCTCCTCGCCCGGTCCGGCGGGGTGTTCAACGAGTTCACGTTCACGGGCGGTGTGGCAAAGAACGAGGCGGCGGTGCGCGCCCTCCGCGAACTGGTGCACGAGAACTACGGCGACATCTCGATGAACGTCTCGCCCGACAGCATCTATACGGGCGCTTACGGCGCGGCGCTCTTCGCGCACGAGGTAGCGAACTGATGGAGATCACGGCAGGAATCGACGTCGGTAGCGGAGCTGTCAAGGCGGTCGTGATGCGGACCTCCGAGACCGAGCAGGAACTTCTTGCCAAGGCGTCCGCCCGGATCCGCAAGCGGGATCCGGCGGTGGTCACGAGGGAGGTCTTCGACGCGGCGGTGGCGGCCTCGGGTGAGAAGAAAATCCACTACATCGCCACCACCGGCGAGGGGCACGACACCCCGTTCGCGACCGGCCACTTCTACGGTATGACCACGCACGCGCGCGGGGCGCTCTACCTCGAGCCGCGGGCGCGCGCGGTTCTCGACGTGGGAGCCCTCCACACCCGGGCCGTCGCGATGGACGAGCGAGGGCGGGTGATCGGGTACAAGATGACCAGCCAGTGCGCCTCGGGATCGGGGCAGTTCCTCGAGAACATCGCCCGCTACCTGGGTGTGTCCCAGTCGGAGGTCGGCCCGCTGTCCCTCTCGGCGCGCAAGCCGGAGAAGGTCAGCTCCATCTGTGCCGTGCTCGCGGAGACGGATGTGATCAACATGGTCTCCCGGGGGATCTCGACGGCGGACATCCTTCGCGGGATCCACGAGAGCATGGCGGGACGGATGGCTCGCCTGATCCAGGCGCTCGGCGTGCAGGGGGTGGTCTTCGTCAGCGGAGGGCTGGCGAGCGACGAGGGGCTCATCGCAGCGCTCCGGGACGCCCTCGAGGAGGGGGCCAAAAAGCGGAAGCAGAAGGCCCCAGAGGTGGCGACTCACCCGCTCAGCATCTACGCGGGAGCCATCGGTGCGGCGATCTGGGGCGGCTTCCGCTATCGCAAGCTCGGCCGGGAAGACGTCGCCTACCTCGCCGAGGCCGTCTGACGGCAACCGCCGTTCCGCAGCGGGTCCCCGGAGCGGCGTTGGCGGGGCCCTCCCGCCACGGGTGGCGTCCAGCGGATCGGCCGCGCGGAAGGGCGGAGGGATCGCGTTCGCGGCGCAGGGCGGGGCGGTGCGGTGTCGGGACGTCGCGCCGGGAAGGGGTTTTCCGGCTCGGACGAGGATTTCCCGGAGGGGTAGCCGGCGGGCTTGCCCCCCGGTAACCTCTTGCCTCCCACCCCTCGCAAGATGGTCGCGAGACGAGGCTCACGCCATGAAGACGATCATCGAGCCATTCCGGATCAAGGCCGTCGAGCCGATCCGCATGACGACCCGCGCGGAGCGCGAGGAGATCCTCCGCCGCGCCGACTACAACCTCTTCCGCATCCCGGCGGAAGACATCCTCATCGACCTGCTCACGGATTCCGGCACGGGGGCGATGTCGTCGGAGCAGTGGGCCTCCCTGATGCGCGGTGACGAATCCTATGCCGGCGCGCGGTCGTGGTACCGGTTCCGCGATCGTGTGGTCCGCCTCACCGGCTTCAAGCACGTCATCCCGACGCACCAGGGCAGGGCCGCCGAGCGGATCCTCTTCTCCTGCCTCGGTGTCAAGGACCGGATCGTCGCCAGCAACACTCTCTTCGACACGACGCGCGCCAACGCCGAATATCTCGGCGCCCGTTGTGTCGACCTTCCGGTGCCGGAGGCGCTGAAGCCGGCCGAAGAGCATCCGTTCAAGGGCAACATCGATCTGGAACGGCTCGACCAGCTCCTTCGCCGCGAGGCCGGCGAGGTGGCGTGCGTCATCGTCACGGTGACGAACAACTCCGGCGGCGGTCAGCCGGTGTCGCTGGCCAACATCCGGGCCGCGAGCGAGCTGTGCCGGGCGGCTGGCGTGCCGTTCTACCTCGATGCCTGCCGCTTCGCGGAGAATGCCTACTTCATCAAGCTCCGCGAGGAGGGGCAGCGGGAGCGGAGCGTCGAGGAGATCGCCCGGGAGATGTTCTCCTTTGCGGACGGCGCGACCTTCAGCGCCAAGAAGGACGGACTGGCCAACATCGGCGGTTTCCTCGCCACCAACGACGACCGCCTTGCGAGGCAGGAAGAAGAGCTGCTCATCCTGACCGAGGGCTTTCCCACCTACGGAGGGATGGCGGGTCGGGATCTGGAGGCCATCGCCGTCGGTCTCGAGGAGGTGGTCCACGAGGACTACCTCCAGTATCGGCTCGCCAGCACGCGTTATCTGGGTGAGGGGCTCCTGAAGGCCGGCCTCCCGATCGTCCGGCCGCCGGGCGGCCACGCCGTGTACGTCGACGCCGGCGCGTTCCTGCCGCACATCCCGCCGGAGCAGTTCCCGGGCCAGGCGCTCGCCTGCGCGTTCTATGTCGAGGGGGGCGTTCGGGGCGTCGAGATCGGCACGCTGATGTTCGGCGGAGAGGACCCGCAGACGAAGAGACCGCGGACCGCTCCGCTCGAGCTGCTGCGCCTGGCGATCCCGCGCCGCGTCTACACGCAGAGCCACATCGACTACGTCGTCGAGGTCGCGGGCGAGGTCGCGCGCCGCAAGGAGGAGATGCGCGGCCTGCGCATCGTCGAGGCGCCGCCGCAGCTCCGCCACTTCACGGCCAGGCTCGCGCCGGTTTGAGGTTGCGGGCACGGGAGTGGGATGCGGCCGCGGTGCGTCCCCTTCGCTCGACTCGGGCTACGAATCGGTGTGAGCGCTGCAAGACGGAAGCGGCTCGTTCTCCTCACCGTTCTCGAGTCGAGCCGGCGCCCCGCACGCGGCCTGTCCGGGAAACCCCGAATGGAATCGCCGCCGATGCTGCAAGGCGGTCCGCTCGTCGATCCGTGACGTCATTGCCCCGGACGATTCACGAAGTCCCGAAGCGAAGCGCTTCCGAGGCGGCTGGGAGGCCCGCCCGTCCATCGGCGAGGCCCGGGGGCCCGCCCGTGGGCCACGGAGGCGTCCTCGCCCAGGGATTCACGAGCCGTCGTGGTCGAGGTGGTGGTTCTGGGTGTCAACGGGTGTCGCAGCGGCGCGAGAGGTCCTGCGGGAGATCGCAGGCGGTCGGGGCGGAGACCGGCGGGCGCTCGCCGCCGGCGGAGTTCGTGCCGTACGAGCCCTCGGCGGCCGCGTCGCGCGCGACGACGACGAAGAACAGCGAGGCCGGCAGGGAAGAGGTGTCCCAGGCGTACATCCCGCTGCGCCCGATGGCGCACTCGCGCCCCGACCAGTTGGCGTCCCGAACGTTGACCCGCGTCAGCTCGCCGAACGCGATCGTGTGGGCGTAGGCGCCGCACCCCGGCTGGTACTCGATCGTCATCCGGCCGGTCGCGGCGTCGAAGCGCACGACCCGCAGCCCGGTCGCCTCGCCGGGCGTCGCCGCGGGCGCGGTCTCCCGGCCGCGCAGGACGGTGATCGAGTAGGGCGGCAGCGGCAGCGGCGAGGCGACCGCCCCCTCCGTCTCGCCGGGATCGGTCGTGGCGGTCGAGAGCGGCGCCGACGCGCGGCGGTAAGGCGTCCCGTCGGTGACACCGAGGCTCGCCGTGTCGAACTGGAGCGTGCTCCCCGAGAAGTTGACGAGCAGGTGGTCGGCCGGCGTCCCGGCGCCCTGGTCGAAGGCCCAGGCGTGCACGGCGGGGATCCCCCCCGAGCCGGCGACGTCCGGCGTTCCGGCGAGCGCCTTCCGCACCGCCCGCGTCTGCCCCTTGGTCGCGAGGGCGAGCAGCGCGAGCGCCCGGCCGGTCGCAGTGATCGCCGGGCCGCCCCGATCGAGAATGTGGTGCCGGAAAAGATGGTAGTTGGTCGACCCGAGGCCGCCCTTGTCGGCCCGGTCCTCGATCCAGGTCAGCACCTGGAACACCGAGAGCAGGCCGTTGCCCCAGGTCTTCGGGTCCTGGT
>RFHH01000125.1 GCA_003696075.1 Acidobacteriota bacterium | reverse complement strand
GGGTCGAAGCCGCTCGGATCGGTCTCGAAGCTCGACAGGTAGATGCCGAGCTCGGCCGGGCCGGCCGCTCCCTGCGCCTCGGCTCCGGTGAGTGGATCGCTCTCGTCGAACACGTGGCACGCGCCCGCCGCCAAGGCAGTGAACAGCGCCAGCCCGAACAACGCCCTCACGCCGCTCCTCATCCGATCGCTCCTCTACGACTTCCGACCGCCCCGCCGCCGGCCCGGGCGGCTCAGTGTCCGTGCTCCTCCGGGGGGGTCGGGGGGGCCGGATCGCCCGACGCGGAACGCGCCTGTGCGAGGGCGTGCGCGACGACCGCGATGGCCCACAAGCCGACGAAGCTCAGGCAGATCCGCGTGATCGGGTCGAGTTCCATTGGACGGCTCCCCGTCGATTCGCGGGCGGGATGCTATCACGCCCCCCGCCGCCCCGCAGCCGGTATCGAGGGACCCGCGGGCCAGGCTCCGCGGCGCCTTCTCAGCACGGCCGTGACCCAGAAACCGTCCGGCTCGAAACCCAGCCGGCGGTAGAGCCGGCGAGCGCGGTCGTTGCCGGCCTGGACGTACAGGCAGAGTTTCCGGTTCCTCCGGAGCGCCTCTCGGCCGAGCTGGGCCACCGCGGCGCCGGCGCAGCCGGCGCACCGCTCCGACGGGACGGTGTACACGCCCTCGAGCAGGATCCGCGACCGGCTCTCGACAGGGGTCTCCGCCTTGAACACCGGACGATCCCATCGCTCGCCGACGTGGCTGGCCCCGGCGCGGATCAGGTCGCGGAAGTACCTCCGGTAGGCGGCGAGGTTCCCGCTGACCTGGTCCACGCCCAGATCCTCCCGGCACATCGCGGCGTGGGCTCTCAGCAGCCACCGGTGGTCCTCGGGCCGCGCGCGGCGGAGACGCCAGCCAGGGGGCGGCGCCGGTTCCCGGGGCTCCGAGGGCAGGGTCATGAGGATCTGGTCGCGGACCTCCACCACCGCCAGCCCGACCGACCCCGCGCGTTCGAGCAAAGGAGCGATCACCGTTCGGGGGCCGAACAGCACGTCTTCGTGACCGGCCAGTCGTGCGATCGCCCGGGCCAGCGCGGAGAGCACGGCAGGGTCCTGGCGGAGATCCGGATCCACGGCCACCGCCAGCCCCCGGTGGCGTGCCGCGACCGCCGCCGGCAGGCCGCCGCGTTTGACGACCAGGAGCCGAGGGGCGACCCCGACGAGCGCCCCGTCGATCAGCGCCGCGACGTGGACGTGCTCGGATGGCCGGCTTTCGGCGAGCCGCCGCAGCCGGGATGCGTCCCGGGGCGCCGGCGGCCCCAGGAGCAGCTCGCCGCCTTCTTCCGGTCGGGCGCTCGAAACGAGGCGTGGCCTCCGGATCAGCATCGCCGGACCACCGCGCGGACGACCCCGCGGATCTCGACCTCCTCCTCCGGCAGGCGGGGCATCCCCGCCGGGTCCGGCTCCTCCACGGCCCGGCCGTCGAACCGGAAGAACCGGACCTCGCCTCCCGGTACCAGAGCGAGGACGAGGTCGCCCCGATGAGCGCTCCGGCGCTCCTCGATGACCACCACGTCTCCCCGCCGAATCGCTTCACCGCGGAGCGAATCGTCAGCCGCCCGCAGGGCGTAAGTGCGTCCCGAACCGACGAGCCACGCCGGCAGGGCGATGGTGCGGTCGCCGACTCCGGTCTCCACCGGCCGGGCGTCGTGGACCCGCCCGAGCAGGGGCACCTCGACCGCCCGGGGCGCCTCGTTCTCCCCGACCACCTCGATGGAGCGGTTCTGGTTCCAGGAACGACGGAGAAGCCCCTTGCGGACGAGGTTCGTCACATGCTTGTGCACGGTGGCCACCGACGAGAGGCCGAAGTGGCGGCCGATCTCCTCGAGACTCGGCGAGTAACCCCGCTCTTCGATGAAGGACCGGACGAAGTCGTAGATCTGCTTCTGGCGCCGGGTCAGTGCCATCGCGTCCCTTCCCGGCGGCCCTCCCGCCCGGTCGGAGGCGGACCGGCCGGCGACCCCGACGGCCGGCGAGCCCCGGGGCCGATGTTCCGACGGCAGTATAGCAAAAGCGAATCGAAAGCGGGCCGGACGCTCCCCGGCCGAAACGCCCGGCCGGCGGGACTTTGCGGGGGAACGGGGGCGGTGGTACCGTCCGTCGCATCACGCTCATGCCGACGACGACGCCGCGGTGCCTCCTCCTCGTCCTCCTCGCCGCCGCGACCGGTGTCGCGCGCGGTGCCTCGGGCGACGTTCTTTTCCCTCCCCCCCCTCCGGCCGTCGCGCGGAGGCTCGCGGCAACGATCGAACGCCTGGGACGCGAGGTGAAGCCGGCGGAGCGGGATGCGCTGTTCGATCAGATCGTGGACGCCGGTTCGGAGGCGATCCCGATCCTCCTCGCGGAGATCGAGAAGCGGAACCCGCGCACGTGGAGCCTCGGCATCCAGGCGCTGGGGGCGATCGGCGATCCGAGGGTGATCCCTCGCCTGCGGGAGGAGCTGAAGGGCCTGCGCGGGAGGCCCGCGATGGACGTGCTTTACGCGCTCGCCCTGGCGGGTGACCGCCGGGCTCTGGTGGACGCTCTCCGCAGCACCCACGCGACGGTTTCGTTCGAGCAGGGGACGACCGCCGTGGACTACATCGCGGGAGCGCTCGGTCCGGACGCCGTGCCCACGCTGATCGAGGAAATCCCCCGGCGCGCGAAGAACTCGAGGGTGGCCGGCCTCGGAGCCCTCGGGACGATCGCCGATGCGTCGGCGGTGCCGTTCCTCCTCCGGTGGTCTCGACAGCCGGAGCCGCTCGATCGCCGCTTCGCGCTCATGGCGCTCGCCCGAATCGGAGACCCCCGAGCCGCCCCGAGACTCATCGAGGCTCTCGAGGACCCGGATCTGGACGTGCGGGTCGCCGCCGCCGAGGGGCTCGGCTACCTCCGCGCCGAGGAGGCGATCCCCCGCCTCGCCGCCCTTCTCGGCAAGCCGTCCGTGCTGCGGCCGAAAGCGATCTGGTCCCTCGGTCTCATCGGCGGACCGGAGGCCGCCGCCGCGCTGCGCGCGAGCTGGACCGATGTCTCGGAACTGGAGAAGCCGCTCGTCGTCGAGGCCCTGGGGCGGGCCGGGGACCCCGAATCGGCCCCCCTCCTGGGCGAGATCGCCCGCGGGGAGGACACGCAGCTCGCCTCGCTCGCGGTGGATGCCCTGTCGCGCCTCCACGGCCCCGCGTCGAGCGCGGCTCTTCTCGCCGCCTGTTCGGGTGCGGGCTCGCACGAGACCCGCGAGCGCGCCGCGGGAGAGCTGGTCCGGAGGAGGGACCCGCGATCCGTGCCGTGCGTGCTGAAGCTGCTGCGCGAGGAGGTGGAGCGGCGCAACGGCCTGTCACCGGAAGCGAGCGCCATGCTCGCCGAGCTCCCTCTCTTCGCTCCCCCGGGCGCAGCGGAAGCGTTGGAGACGATGGCGGATGCGGTGCGCGCTCCGGCGATCCGGTACCACCTTTCCTCGGCGGCCTCCGCCATCCGCACGGTCCAGCGGTTGGGCGCGGAGGTCGACCCGTGGCTGGCTCTGCTGAACCAGGGAACCGCAGAGGAGATCGACCTCGCGATCCGGTGGCTGGGAGAGCTGGGCGATGCCCGCGCGGTCGAGCCGCTCTGCCGCCTGATCGGGAGGCTCGAGCCGGCTCGAGCTCATCTGGTGCCACAGGCGCTGGGACGGATCGGTAGCGAGCGGGCCACGTCGTTTCTCGTGTCCCTCCTCACGGAGGAGTCGTACCGGGATCCGGAACTCCGCCGCACGCGGGAGGAAGCGGTCCGGGCGCTGGCGCGCTATGCCCGCTCGAAGCACGTCGCCCAGGAGCTCGAGCGGGCCTTCCGGGCCGAGCACGCAAGGACGGTCACGCCTCTGCTCGCCTACGCGCACATCGTGGGGCGCGAGGGGATCCCCCGGTTGATGATGCTCAAGCGCGAGTTGCTCCGCCGCAGGGGACGCCTGCAGGTGCTCCGGCACGAGAAAGTGAATTGGGCGCTCCGGCTGCTCCGGACGGGCCGTCCGATCCCGTGGGAGGAGCTGCGCGACCCCTCGTGAAGCGCCGCTCAGGCGCGCGCCCCCGCCCGGGCCGGGGTTACGCGCCGCGGGCCGGGACGGGAGGCGAGGATCTCGTCCAACTCGCCCGCCTCGTAGGCCCTGTTGAACGCCTCGACGACCTCCGGCGCGAAGGCGATCCCCTTCAGGTCGTTGATCCGGGCCACCGCGCTCTCCACGTCGAGGGCGTTCTGGTACGGCCGGTCGGTGGTCATGGCGTCGAACGCGTCGGCCACCGCGATGATCCGGGCCTGCAGGGGAATCTCCTCGCCCCGAAGACCGGCAGGATATCCCCCGCCCTGCCAGCGCTCGTGATGGAAGCGGAGCCCCGGAATGATCCCCTTCATCTGCGGGATCCGCCCCATGATCTTCGCCCCCCTGTCGGTGTGGGTCTTCATCACCTCGAACTCCTCGGGGGTGAGCGCCGAGGGTTTCTTGAGGATGGCGTCGTCGATCCCGATCTTCCCCACGTCATGGAGCAGGGACGCGACGTGGAGTTCGCGCAGCACGTCCCGGCTCTGCCCGAGATACCGGCCGATCACCACCGCGTAGCGGTTGACGCGCACGGAGTGACCCTTGGTGTAAGGGTCCTTCTCGTCGATCGCGTCGGCGAGGGCCCGGATGACGCCGAGGAACATCGCGTTGGCCTCGCGGGCACCGGCGCGGAACCGCTCCACCAGCTCGCCGAGCTGCCGGGCCATGCGATTGAAGCTCCGGGCCAACTGATCGAGTTCCCGGACCCTCGAGGGGGCGGCGTCGACGGAGAAGTCGCCGCGAGCCAGGCGCCGGGAGATTCCCGCGAGCCTCGTGATCGGCCGGCTGATCGCCCCGCCCAGCACCAGCGCAGCCACGAGCGCCAGCCCCGCCGCCAGGGCTCCGCCGAACGTGACGTCCTCGAGCATGCGGCGCACCGGCGCGAGCGCCAGGGCTTCGTCGACCTCCACCAGAACGCCCCACCCCTGATCGGTGGTGCTGAACGAGCCGAGCACGCGCCGCGTGCGCCCGTCCGGCTGCCGAATCTCGTAGGCGCGGGCTCCTCGCGCTCCGCCCGCCGCGCGCAGCAGCTCGGCCACGATCCCGCGCTCGGCGAGCGTCCCGGACGGCCCGTCTCCCGACGAAGCCACCACCTGCCCGGTCGGGTCGATCAGGAGAACGCGTGTGGGAGGCGGGACCGACGACTTCACCTCGGCCCACAGTTCCTGCAGCAGGGCGATCTCCTGGAACACCCCGAGCAGCTCGCCGCGGCGCTGCACGGGGGCGGACACGGTCACGGCGAGGATCCGGCTCGGTCCCAGAGCGTAGGGCCCGCCGAGAACCGCTTCGCGGGCGGCCGCCGGGACCGGCGCGGCGCCGCTCTCAAGGAGAATGCGGCCGTCGCGGTCGAGCGCATCCCGCAGTTCGTCGGTGAGGACGAGCTCGGGGGCCATCACCGCCGCGGGGCGGCCCCGCACCGGCGTGAAGCGGGCCAGGACCACCGTGCGGTCAAGGAACTCCTCGAGCGCCGGTACACCCCCCCGGCTGCCGAGCAGCTCCGCCAGCTTGACCGCCTCGCGTCCGGTCTGCTGGAGGAAGGCATCGAACCGCTGGGCAACGGAGGCGGCGACCTGGAGCTGGCGCTCCTGCTGCGCGGTCACCAGCGACTCGCGCATCCCCCGGACCGTCAGCCAGCCGAATAGGGCCAGAGGGGTCAGGGCGACGCCGAGGACCACGAGGAGAAGGACCAGGAAGAGCGGCACCTTCGGGGTGCGCTCCCACCCGGCCTCCAAACGCTCTTCGCGCCGTTCGCTGCTCTGCTCGTCGTGCAAGCCGCCCTTTCCCGTCGAACGGGTGTCGACCCTCGCTGTCGAATGTGGCCTGGAGCCGCCTGCGGGGCAATCCGGGTGTCGGAAACTGAACACCCCCCTCACACGCGCCAGGGGTTCGGCCCCCGGAGGAGCTCCGCCAGATCCGGCCCGGGAGTCGCGGCAGCGCGCTCCATCCGCGACGCGTGCTCCCGGTCGAAGACCGGAGCCTGCACGGCCCGGAGCACACCGATGGGAAGCGGAAACTCCGGCGGCGACATCTGACCGAGCATGAAGGCCGTGGCCGGGCTCTCCTGGCTTTCGTCGTGGATCAGCACGGCCGCGTCGTCCTTGTCCGCGTCGACGATCCGTGGCAGGCCGTCGGGCCCGATCGCGATCCCGCGTTCGAGCGCCTTGCCGAAGCGCATCGGCTTCCCGTGCTCCAGATAGAGCACGTTCTCGTGCCTGCCGTCCCTGTCGGTGAGCGGCGCGAACGCGCCGTCGTTGAAGATATTGCAGTTCTGGTAGATCTCGACGAAGGAGGCTCCCCGATGCTCCGCGGCGCGCTTGAGGACCGCGCGCAGGTGGGCGCCGAAGCGGTCGATCGACCGTGCGACGAACGTGGCGTTCGCCCCCAGCGCCACCGACACCGGGTTGAACGGCCGGTCGAGGGAGCCGTCCGGAGACGAAGGTGTGCGCTTTCCCCGCTCGGAGGTGGGCGAGTACTGGCCTTTCGTGAGCCCGTAGATGCGGTTGTTGAACAGCAGGATGTTCACGTCGACGTTCCGCCGGAGCGCATGGATCAAGTGGTTGCCCCCGATCGCCAAGGCGTCGCCGTCGCCGGTGATGACCCAGACCGACAGCTCGGGGTTCGCCAGCTTGACCCCCGTTGCGAACGTCGGCGCGCGCCCGTGAACCGTGTGGAAACCGTACGTCTCGACGTAGTACGGAAACCGGCTCGCGCACCCGATTCCCGACACCACCACGAAGCGCTCTCGCGGAAGACCCAGCTCGGCGAAGACCGTCTGGACAGCGTTCAGGATCGCGTAGTCCCCGCAACCGGGACACCAGCGAACCTCCTGGTCGCTGGCGAAGTCTTTCTTCCGCAGGCCCGGCGCTCCGGTGGGATTCATGGTTGCGCTCCCAGCATCGCTTCGGCGCGCTCCTCGATCTCGTAGACCCGGAACGGCTGGCCCTGGATCTTGTGCAGGCCGTCGAGCGGGCGGTGGAAGGTCGCTTCGAGAACGCGCTGGAGTTGGCCGCTGTTCAACTCGGGGACGAGCACTTTCGAGAATTTTTGGATCAGCTCCCCGAGTCCGCGCGGCAGGGGATTGAGATGCCTCAGGTTCAGGCTGGCCACGCGGCGCCCGCGGTCCCGCAACCGCGCGACGGCCTCCGAAACCGCTCCGTACGTCCCGCCCCACCCGAGGACCAGGAGATCGTCACCCTCCTCGCCCTGGTCGAGCTTCGCCGGCGGCAACTCGCGCGCGATCGCCTCGAGCTTGGCTGCGCGGAGCCGGACCATGCGCTCGTGGTTGGCCGGATCGTACGAGACCTCTCCTTTCTCGTTCTTCTCCAGTCCACCGATGCGATGTTCCAGGCCCGGCGTTCCCGGCTTGATCCACGGCCGGGCGAGCGTCCGGGGGTCCCTCGCGTAGACACCGGAGAATTCGGCCGCGTCGACGAGGAAACCGGGATCGATCGGCTCGATTTCCTCCGGGTCCGGGACGCGCCACGGCTCCGCTCCGCTCGCCAGATAACCCTCCGAGAGAACGATCACGGGCGTGCGGAACCGGATCGCGACCCGGGCCGCTTCGAGCACGGTCCAGAAGCAATCCCCGGGACTCCCGGCGGCGAACACCGGAAGAGGCAGCTCTCCGTGGCGCCCGTACAGCGCCATCAGGAGATCGGCTTGCTCCGTCTTGGTCGGCATGCCCGTGGACGGCCCGGCACGCTGTACGTCGATCACCAGCAGCGGCAGCTCGACCATCCCAGCCAGGCCGATGATCTCGCTCTTCAGGACCATTCCCGGGCCGCTCGTCGTGGAGACTCCGAGTGCACCGGCGAAGGAGGCGCCGACAGCCGCGCCGACCGCCGCGATCTCGTCCTCCGCCTGGAACGTGAGCACGCCGAATCGCGCCAACCGGCTCGCGCGGTGCAGGATCGTCGACGCCGGCGTGATCGGGTAGGAACCCAGGACCACCTTCAGACCGCTCTTCTGCGCCACCGTCGCCAGCGCCAGGGCGACCGCTTCGTTGCCGTCGAGGTTGCGGTAGGTCCCCGGCGGGAAATCCGCCGCCGGCACCTCGTAGACGGTCTGGAAGATCCCGACGGTCTCCGCGTAGTTGTACCCGGCCCGGAGCGCCTTCTCGTTGGCCCGGGCCAGCTCGGGCCGGCGCGCGAACTTCTCCCGGAGCCAGCCGACGGTCGGCTCGACATTCCGGCTGTACAGCCAGTACAGGATCCCGAGCGCGAAGAAGTTCTTGCACCGATCGACTTGCCGTGTCGTCAAGCCGGAGTCCGCCAGCGCCTCCCGCGTGAGGCGTGTCAGCGGAACGCGGAAGAGCCGGTATTCCGACAGCTCGTCCCCGTCGAGCGGGTTGCGCGAGTAGCCCGCCTTTTTCAGGCTGGTCTCGTCGAACGCGTCCTCGTTGACGATGAGGACACCTCCCCGCTTCAGTTCGGGAAGATTGACGCGCAGCGCGGCGGGGTTGAAGGCCACCAGCGCATCGGGACGGTCGCCGGGAGTCCGGACATCGTGGGACGAGAACTGCAGTTGGAACCCGGACACGCCCGGGAGCGTCCCGGCCGGCGCCCTGATCTCCGCCGGATAGTCGGGGAAAGTGGCCACGTCGTTGCCGGCGAGGGCCGAGGTGGCCGTGAGCTGGCTCCCGGCGACCTGAATTCCGTCCCCGGAATCGCCGGCCAGCCGGACCGTCACCTCGGTCAGCCGCTGCCGGTTCGGCGGCGTCGCCTTCGGGCCGTGAGAACTCGTCATCGCGGTGGTCCCGTCGGATCGGTTGCGAAAAGGGTCGGAGTCTAACGCGGATCGGGGGCGGGCGCCCCGGCCCCCGGGAACGATCCCCAGCGCCATTCGACGAGTTCCCAAGTCTCGACCGGCTGCGTGGAGCGCTCGATCACGAGGCGCGAGGCGAGTTCGACCCCGCCGTACCGGTGCCATTCTTCGTACCGCACCACCTCGTCCGGGACCTTGCCGCTCCCGCGGGCCCCGCCGAACCAGATTTCCAGCCGGTCGATCCCCCCGCCCTCCGGGCGCAGGACGAGCCGCAGCTCCCCCCCGCCGGGGAGGTCCGCCGCCAGAGCGGGGCAGTTCCGGTCCCCGCAGGAGGCCTCCTCCGCTCGCCCCGCGAGCACTCCGCCCGCCACGGCCGCGGCGAGCACCGCCGGCTGCCGGTAGGCGAATGCCTCCACGCGCTCCGCTCCGCCGAGATAGGCCGAGGCCGGCGGGCGGCCCCTTCGGACGACCCGCGCGCTGTTCCCGGGGGCTGCCGCCTCCATCGTCCAGCCCGCGCCGCTGACGCGGAGCCGGAGCTGCTCGGCATCCGCCCGGAGCTCGAGCGTCGCTTCGGCGGGCCCGGCCGGCGTTTCCTCGCGGGCCGCGTAGCGCGCCTCGAAGGGAGATCCGGCGAAACCGCCGGGAGCGAGGCGGTCGAGCAGCCGGCGCGCGAGCGCCGACGCCTCTCCCGCTTCGTCGTCATCCCCGGGCGGGCAGCGGAGGTCCGGTGCCTGTGGACAGAAATCGGCCGCGGGAAGGCGCGGCGCTTCCGCGAGAGCCGGTGGAGCCGCGAGCCCCGGCGCGAGCACGGCTGCCATCGCCGCCGGCGGCGGGAGATCCCTCGCCGCCGCCGCCACCTCCGGCGCGCCGGGCGGCGCGCTCCAGCGCCGCGGTGGAGGCCAACGCCAAGGGGTGGCGCCCGCGGCCCCGTCGAGGAGGCGCTCGGCAGGTTCCAGGGACTCGGCGAGCGCGTCCAGCCTCCGCCGTGCCGCCACGAGCGCCGGTTGGCTCGGTGGCAGTTCGCGAAACGATGGCGGGCCGGCGAGCATCGTCCGCCACGCGTCCTGCACCCTTTCGCAGGGCACTTCCGCGGAGAGCGCGAGAACGGCCGCCGTCCCCGCGCCGATCAGCTCGGCGTGCGCCTCGGCCCGGCCACCCGTCGCGACGGACAGGCGCTGGGCGATGGAGCCGGGTCCTTCCGCCAGCAGCTCCGCCAGCAAAGCCAACGCCGGACCGTGCCGGCCGGCCGTCTCGTCCGGCACGGGGATGGCCAGCGCGAGGCCGCAGCGGGAGGAATCCTGGTCGAGCACCACCCGGCCGCCCTTTCCCAGCGCGACCGGCCCGGGTCCCTCCGCGCGGGGCAGCCCCCTCAGCGTCTCGGCGATCCGTGCCGCGAGGCGCGGGTCTCCCGCCTCCCGCACGAGGACCGGGCTTCCGCGGGCCGCCTCGAGCCAATCGGCGAGCCGTTCGGGGGTGAGCGCGTCTCGCTCCCCCGGGAGGAGGCCGCGTCCGGCACCGGAGGGAACGAGCATGGCGACCGCGGCATCGCGCGCCAGCCGGCCCGGCCCGTCGGCCCGCGCCGCATCGGCGATCGCGGCCCCGAGCGCTTCCGGACCCGGATCCGGAAGCTCGGCCAGCCGTCCGAGCAACTGGACGACTTCCTCCTCCCGGCCGGGTTCGGCGACGAAGCCCCCGGCCGGTCCCCACGGGAGGATGCCGGCCACGGGCCGCACTCCTCCGGAATCGGCGGCCAGGGTCCGCGTCACCGCTTCCAAGGCGACGCGGCCCGCCTCGGGGGGCTCCGCGTCCGGCCAGATCAGGACCGCACCGCCTCCCCGCTTTCCGGAGGCCTCCAGGCCCGGCGCGGCGGCCACGAAACCGCCGCCCGAGGCGAGCAGGAGGGTGAGGACCGCCAGGCGGGGCACCGGACTGCTGCTCACCGGCTCGCGCCCCGGAGCAGGCGATTCGCCGCGTCCACCACCGCCTTCTCGAGGTTCGCCAGGCGCCGCTCGCGCGACTGGACGGTGTGGCCGGCGATGTGCGGCGTGGGCAGGACGGCCGGGTGGCCGACGAGCCGCGGGTCGGGTTCGGGTTCCCCGCGGAAGACGTCGAGAGCGGCGCCGGCGATCCTTCCCTTTTCGATCCCTTCGTACAAGGCGGCCTCGTCGAGGATCTCGCCCCTGGCGGTGTTGACGACGAAGGCCCCCGCGGGCAGGAGGTCGAGTTCCGCGGGACCGATCATGTCACGCGTTTCCGGCGTGAGGGGGCAGTGGAGGGTGAGAAACTCCGCCTCGGGCAGCAGCGCCTCGAGGCTCCACCGCCGCTCGGCCCCCACCAGCGCGAACCGCTCGTCCTCCACGTAGGGATCGACGGCGATCACCCTCATTCCCGCGGCGCCGGCGAGGCGGGCCACTCGGGTCCCGACCCGGCCGAGACCGACGATGCCGACGGCCGCCCCGTGGAGCTGCCGGCCCGCGCACCGGTCGCGGTCCGGCCATGTCCCCCCGGCGAGCGACCGCCAGTGGTCCCGGACGCCGCGTGCCAGGGCGATCATCGACATCAGCGTCAATTCGGCGACGGCGGCGGCATTCTCCGGCTCGACCTGGATCACCTCCACGCCACGCTCCCGGGCCGCCCCGGTGTCGACGTTGTCGATCCCCGCGCTCGCCTGGATCACAGCCCGCAGCCTCGGGGCGGCCGCGAGCAACCCGGCATCCACCCGGTGGACGGTCCGGGTGACGATCAGCTCGGCGGCCGACACGGCCGCCCGCCATTCCCCTGACGCGGGCACGATGATCCGCAGATCGCCGTACGCGGCGAGGCGTTCGGGCAGTCCCGGCTCGGGGGGTGGGGCGAGGAGAACGGTTCTCGAAGGTCTCATCGGCGGGCGATTATGACCGCGGTCGTGCTAGCTTGACAGGTGCGGAAGGGAACCCTACAAGCCGGTCGAGGTAGCGGCGCCGCGGCGCAGCGCGGCCGGTTTCCCGCGCGGAGGCGGTCCACCGATCCGGAGCGCCGTCCCGGTGGGGTGAACGGCCCGCGGGGAGGCGGCCCTCCGCGCCCGCGGACCGGCCGGAGCGGAAATCCCGCCCGCGGAGGGGACGATGGACGCGCTGTGGCCCGCGATCGGACTCGTTCTGGGAACCATCGCCGTCACGCTGCTGGCCGTACTCAGCGGGGCGCTGGTGCTGACCCTGTTGGAGGTCCGCGGCGCGGCGCGGCGCCTTCGCGACACGCTCGAGCGCCTGACGCCACCGGCGGAGGAGACGCTGGAGGGGCTGAGGGAGGTCTCGCGGACGGCTGCCGACGCCACGCGGCAGGTCAAACGTCTCGGCGGGCAGATCGGGCCCATCGCGCAATGGCTCGGCCGGCACGGCGGCCTCCTGCCGGCCGCCGCCGGACTCCTCGGCGCCCTGGCGGCCTATCGCACCGCGCGGCGGGCTCGCCCCGAGGGCCGGCAGCGGGGCAAGCGCATCGTTTCCTGACTCGACCGGGCGGCGCCGCCGGTGCCGCGCCGCCCTTCAGGCCGGTCCCCCTCGACCGGCAAGCAAGGAGGACACCATGGCAGCCAACGATTCGGGTGGTTCGGTGCTGGCCGGATTCCTGCTGGGAACCATCGTCGGCGTGGCGATCGGCCTTCTGACGGCCCCGAAACCGGGAAGGGAGACCCGAGAGGACCTCGCGCGCTGGGCCGACAGCGCGCGCGAGAAGGCGCGGGAGCGCCTCGGCGATCTGCAGGAGCGCGCGGAACGGGTCCGGCACGTGGCGGCCGAGAAGGGGGAGAAGGTCAAGGAGCTCGCCGGCGAAGCGGGACAGAAGGTCCGCCACGCGGTGAGCGCCGTGCGCGAGCGGTTGACCGCTCCCCGTGAGGAGGGGTCCGCCGACGCCTGACCCGCCGCGCGTTCCCCGCGTGGGATCGGTATGACCCGCGCTTCCCCGCACGCCCCGGCGGGAAGCGCGAGGGGTGTCGGCGCGCGCCGGGAACCCCCTTCCCTTCGCGCGCGTTTTGCGAGAGAATCGGCCCGGACCGGAGAGTCGACCGGCAGACGCGGCGGAGCCCTCCCGCCATCAGCGCCCGGAAGGGAGGGCTCGTGTTTGCTGGCAGCGTTCGTTTCGGCGGATACCTGAGAGCTCTGCGACTGGCACGCCGCTTGACGCTCGACGACGTCGAGCGGATGACCTCCGGTGACCCCGAGCCGGTCACGCGAAGCCTGCTATCCCGCCTGGAGAACGGCAAGGCGCGCGTGTCGCTGTTGAAGCTCCTCGCGCTCGCCCGCGTGTACCGGGTGAGCGTCGGTGTTCTCGCCGATCGGCTGGAGCTGGCCCACGCCGCCGAGCGGGTCCGCCGGGCGGCCGCGGCGGCGCCGCGAAGCGAACTGGTCGACCGGGCGCGCCGCGCGGCGGAAGCCGGGGACCTGCGCGAGGCCCTGATGCTTCACGAGCGGGCGATGGGACCGGGACCGGGTGCAGCCGTCCAGGCGCGCCTCTCGCTGGCCCGGGCCCTGCTGTCCGCCCGCCGGCCGCGCCTCGCCAAGGTGATCCTGGAGGAGCTGCGCCTGGAGGAGCTCGGCCCGGAGGATCGCGCCCGGGCGGTGGCTCTCCTCGCCGCGGCCGCGATCGGCAGCGGAGAGACTCTCGCCGCGATCGGCTTCGCCCGCTGCCTGGACGACCTCCCCGGTCCCCTGCCCGAGGACGTCGAGCTCGACAAGGCGCTGGTGGCGGCGGAACTGGCCACGGCGCAGGGAGACCTCGCCCGCGCGGGCGAGGCCTGGATGGAGGCGGCGGGAGCGGCCCAGCGTGCCGGCCACCCCGCGGAGGAAATCCGGTGCTACGTCTCGCTCGCCGCGCTGGAGCGCCGGCGCGGGCGATGGTCCGAGGCGCTGTTCTGGGCAAGGAAGGCTCTGCGCACCGCGGGGACTTCGTCCGAGCACCGCGGACGGGTCGCGGCCCTCATCGAGTTGGGGCGGGTGCACGCCAGCCGCGGGGGCACCGCCTCGGCCCGCCGGGCGTGGGCCGAGGCCCGGCGCAGTGCGCGCGAACTCGGCCTCCGGGAGGAGCTATGCGAGGTCTACGCCGAGCTGTGGCGGCTGGCCGAACGGGAAGGCGACAAGGCATCGGCGCGCGCCTGCCTGCGCTCCCTCCGGCATCTGGCCCGCTGCGTGGAGCGGCTTCCGGCCGCGGCCCCCGAGCTCGCCGCCCGCCTGGGGCAGCCTTCGCGCCGTCACGCCGGGTGAGGCGCCTCACCGAGAGCGCGCAGGTACTCGAAGGAGTAGATGCCGGTGTCGTGGCCGTCGCTCCAGTCGAAGCGCACCCCGTAGCCGCCCACCGCCTTCCAGCCGGTCGCCCGCAGGTCGTCGGGAATCCGAGCGGGATCGTAACGGCGCCGGCCGGTCAGCTCGTCGACACACTCCGCGCAGGGGCAGGCGCGGCGGAGCCGGGCCGGCGGGTGGATGTCCTCCCTCCCGTCGCTCCACGCGATGCCGATCTCCCCGTTGGGGAAGATCTCGATCGCCCGCGGCACCACCTCGCCCACGGCTTCCCTCCGCTCAGAGCTCCGTGTCGAGCGGCCTCGGGACGGCCGCGGGCCCGCTGACCCCCTCCGGCAGGCGCCCGGCGACCGCGACCACCGTCGTGGAGAGCCCCCCGCGCACCCGGAAGAACCCGGTGACGCGCGCCCACGCGGGATCGCACGCCGCCACCACGTCGTCGAGGATGCGGTTGACGGCCGCCTCGTGGAAAGCCCCCTCGTCGCGCCAAGACCACAGGTAGAGCTTGAACGACTTCAACTCGACGATGGACGCGGCCGGCACGTACTCCAGGACGATGGTGGCGAAGTCCGGCTGTCCGGTCCGCGGGCACACGCAGGTGAACTCGGGCGCCACGACCCTGACGAGATACGGCCGGTCCGGGGCGGGATTGGGGACGACCTCGAGTTCTCGCGACGGCGCAGCCATCGGACCTCCCGCAGGACAGCGGGGAGGATGACGGCGAAGCCGCTCTCCCGCAACCCCGCGCGGGAAGAGGAGTTGGACGCCCCGTCCCCGTCCGGGAGCGTTCCCCCCAAGACAGGGGTCAACCGGGGGACGGTCCGGCCGATGAGAGTGCCGGGACTCCGTACCGGGCCGGAGGGCCGAAGGAGCTCAGCGTATGCCGGACATCCAGGCGGTCGCCCCCGTGGATCTGGCCGAGGGCCTCCAGCGGGCCGGCAACGACCGCGCCTTCTACAAGGAATTGTTGGAGATGCTCGTGGCGGACCTGCCGCGCCAGGCGGCCGAGATGCGCACCGCCCTCGAGCGCGGGGACCTGGAGGCGCTCCGCAGGACCGCGCACGCCGTGAAAGGGGCCGCCGCCTCCCTTGCGGCGGGGACGGCGCGGGAACTGGCGTTCCAGATCGAGACGTTCGCCCGATCCGGCCGGCCGGACGGGATCGCCCCTCTCATCACCGACCTCGAGCAGGAGGGCGAACGACTCCGAGCGTTCGCCGGGGAACTGTGAGCCGCCCCCTCCCCATTCTCATCGCCGAGGACGAGCCGGTGACGCGGCGCCTTCTGGAGAGCGCGCTGCGCGAGATGGGCCATCGCGTCATCGCCACCTCGGACGGTCTCGCCGCGTGGGAAGCGATCCGCCGGCACCGCGCGCGCATCGTCATCGCCGACTGGATGATGCCCGGGATGGACGGGTTGGAGTTGGTCCGCCGCATCCGGGCGATGCCGGACAGCAGCTACATCTACACGATCCTCCTCACCGCCAGGCACGAAAAGCAGGACGTCGTCGCCGGACTGGCGGCCGGTGCCGACGACTACGTGGTCAAGCCGTTCGACAGGGACGAGCTGATGGTGCGCATTCGTGCGGGAGAGCGTGTGGTCCGCCTCGAGGAGGAGCTGGCGCGGAGGAACGAGCAGCTCAGACGCCTGACGCTGATCGACGAGCTGACGGGGATCGGAAACCGGCGGGCGTTCGACGAGTCTCTGCGCCGGCTTCACGAACACAGCCGGCGCTTCTGCCACCCGCTGGGCCTGATCATGGCCGACATCGACAGGTTCAAGGCCTACAACGACACCAAGGGTCATGAAGCCGGTGACGACGCGCTGCGGGCCGTGGCGCGGATTCTCAAGGAGTCGGTGCGGACGGGGGATCTCTGCTTCAGGTACGGCGGGGAGGAGTTCGTCTGCCTGCTCCCGGAAACGACGCTGGACGGTGCTCTGATCGTGGCCGAGCGCCTCCGGGACCGGGTGAGGGATGCCGGACTGCCGCACCCCGGGAATCCACCCTTCGGCGTGGTCACGATCAGCGCGGGGGCTTACGCGCTGGAACCGGGAGCGCTGATCACCCCCGAGGAACTCCTCGGCCGGGCCGACCAGGCCATGTACGAGGCCAAGCGCTCGGGGCGCAACGCGGTCCGCGCCTGGCGCACACCCGCCCTGCAACTCTGAGGTGCCGCCGGGAAGGTGCTCGGGCGCGCCGGAAAGACCGGCGCCAGGGCCCGTCCGCCTCCGTCTCCCGCGTCCCGGACGCGGGCCCCGATCGACCCGCGCCACCGCAGCGCACCTCCCGCCAGCCTCGCGGCAGGCCCGGCATCCCGAAGCTCCGAGCGCCCGCTTCCGCGGTGCCGGCAGGGTCCGGCGCCGCCTTCGAGTTCGGCCCGGACGGCCGTGACCGGCGTCGCGCCGGTCCTGCCCGGCGGCTCCGGCGAACGAGCCGGCGAGGGCGGCCGGCCGGCGAGCGCCGCGGCGGCGGCCCGCCTCGCGGAAACCGCCACGCGAGCGATCCTTCCCGGATGCGAGGCGGGGGCCGGAAGCGCTATCATCTCGCCTCCGGAGGAGACATCCATGCACATCCGCATCGACTACTGCGGCGTTTGAAACTACTACCCCAAGGCCGCGAGTCTCGCGGCCGCGATCAAAGACGAATTCGGGGTCGAGCCGGAACTCGTGCGAGGGAGCGGAGGCGTGTTCGACGTGTGGGTGGACGGCGAGCGCATCTTCTGCAAGCACGAGGAAGGGGATTTTCCGGACACCGCCGACGTCCTGTCGCGCATCCGGTCGCGGACCGGCTGAGCGATCCCGCCTGGAGTCCTCCGCTGCGCGCTGCTATTCTCCTCTCGGCCCGGTCCGGGGCCGTCCGGGCGCCGGGACCGGCGGCGGAGAACCGGATGTGACCAGCGGTGCGCGCGGGCCCAGAGACGACTTCTTCTGCTGGAAGTTCCGCGTCTGGTACAACCTCGAGGACTGCGCGTTCCGGCACGCGTACGGCACGACGGAAGACTGCGCGGCGTGCGAACAGGGCGCCGCCAATCTCAAGGTCCTCGGATCGCCGCCGCCTCCTCCGCGCTGGGCGGAGATCCTCTCCGTTTCCCGCCGCCGCGTCCTCCGCCGGATCCGCGGCGCCGCCCGCTGACGATGGCCGCACCCGCGGACGTGCCGGAGGAAATCCGCCGGCTCCAGAAGGTCGAGCTGCACCAGCACGTGGACGGTTCGATCCCGCCCCGGACCCTGTGGGAGATGCTCCGCTCCCACGAGCTGAATCCGGTCGAGACCTTCGAGGAGATGCTCGACCGGCTCGAGCTCCGCGAAGAGGAGGAAGGCTCGCTCCTCGCCTATCTCGACAAGTTCCACTATCCCCTCTGGATCACGCAGTTCTACGAGAACATCCAAGCGGTCTCCGAGGCGATCGTCCGGGACGCGCTGCGGCACAACGTTCGGGTCCTCGAGCTGCGCTATTCGCCGCTGATCCACACCTACGGCGGCCTGACGGTCCGGCAGGCGATCCGGGCCGTGCTGTCGGGGTTCAACCGGGTCCGGCAGGAGCATCCCGAGATCCGGTGCGGACTCATCGTCATCGCGATGCGCCAGCATGGACCGCACATCGCGAAGATTCTCGCCCGGCAGGCGCTCGCCGAGGCGCAGCACCTGCACGAGCGCACCGGCGTGGTGGGCTTCGACATCGCCGGTCCCGAAGCGGGAAATCCGCCGCGCCTGTTCCGGGAAGCGTTCGACGTGGCGCGGAAGGGACGATTGGGCCTCACGGTCCATGCCGGCGAGGCGGCGGGGGCGGACTACATCTGGCAGGCCGTCGACGACCTGGGCGCCGACCGGATCGGCCACGGCTGCGCCGCCGTGGCCGACAAGGAGCTGCTTCGCCGGCTCGCGCGGGACCGCATTCTCGTCGAGTGCTGCCCGACATCGAACCGCCAAACCGGGGCGGTGCCGCGCGGGGCCCGGCACCCGATCCACACGTTCCTGGAGTACGGCGTTCCCGTCGCGCTCTGCACCGACAACACCACCGTGTCCCGGACGGACCACGACCGGGAAGCCGCCGCTTTCGCCCGCGAGGCGGGGCACCGAGGGATCGATCTCCTGCGCGAGATCTACCGCGTGGCCGCGCGACACAGCTTCATCGAACCGAGACCCTCGGTCGAGAACGACTGATGCGCCCGGGCCGGATCGCGGCCGCGCTCGCGGCGACGGCGGCGGCGCTGCTGGCCGCCGCGGCTCCGGAGGAGGAGCCGCCGGAGCCCGATCGCTGGGGCCCCCTCCCCCAGGAGCTGGTGGCGGTGCTGGAAGCCAAGAGCGCCGGCTACCGGAGGCGTGCGCTCAAGTTCACCTGCATCGAGCAGACCAGGAGCGCTTCCTATCGCGGCGACCAAGCGGGGGCGCAGGATCGCTCCGCGGTCGAGTACCTGCTCGTGCGCGACGACCGCGAGCCCGGGGGGTTCCGGGCCCTCCGCAGCCGGATCGGCTCCGCCGGTCGCCGGGAGGTCGAGGCCGAGCACGGCTTCCCCGAACCGTACCTCTGGACGCAGCTGTTCGATCCGGCGATCCGGTCCACCCTCCGTTTCGCCGTCGGAAGCTGGCACACGACGCCGTACAAGCTGGCGATTCCGATTCACTGGCGTTCTTCGGCCCCGGTCGCGACCGGCCGGCGGATCACCGAGTGGTCGGGAACGGCCCAGATCGAGTACCGCACGGGGAACCTGATCGAGATCACCGCGCGCCCGAATCTCCAGGATTCGAGGATGGAAAAGGAGCTCGAGCGGTATCTCACCGCGTTCCGCATCCTGGGCTTCTCGCTGGCCGCCCCGCCCGTCGGAAAAGAGCTCACGGTCCGGTACGGCTACGAGCACGAGGGGTTCACCTACCCGACCGAGGTGGAGCTGCACACCTTCCGGCAGGTGAGCCGGACCGCCCGCTCCACCGTGAGCCGGAAGACGGTGCGCTACGTGGACTACCGCTTCTTCGGCACGGAGATCCACGACGAGATCCCACCGCTGCTCTTCGATCCGCGGGCGGAGGTGGCCGACGGCCGCTGATCGAAGGACCGCATCCCGCGTCACGAACGGGTCCTCCTCCCCCCTGGGCTCCTGTCGCTATAATCCGCCATCCTTTTAGCCGGTGGCCGCGAACATGGTCGAGGTGAGCGGACTCACGAAACGGTTCGACACCGTCGTCGCGGTGGACGGCGTCTCGTTCACCGCCCGCCCCGGAGAGATTCTCGGCGTGCTGGGGCCGAACGGCGCCGGGAAGACCACCACTCTCCGGATCGTCGCCGGGTTCCTCGAGCCGAGCTCGGGCCGCGTCGCCGTCGACGGGATCGACGTGCTCCGGGACTCGCTGGCGGTCCGCCGCCGGCTCGGCTTCCTCCCGGAAAACAATCCCCTCTACCCCGAAATGCGGGTGGGCGAATACCTGCGCTTCCGCGCCGCTCTCAAGGGAATCCCGCGCCGTAGTCGCGACGAGCGCATCGCGGCGGTGGCCGGGCGCTGCGGGGTGGCCCAAGTCCTCGAACGGGTGATCGGGCGGCTGTCCCGCGGATACCGCCAGCGTGTCGGTCTGGCCGACGCGCTGCTCGCCGACCCACCGGTGGTGATTCTCGACGAGCCGACGGTCGGACTCGATCCGAACCAGGTTCGGGAGGTGCGGGGACTCGTTCGCGAGCTGGGGCGCGACCGCACCGTCCTCCTTTCGTCCCACGTCCTGGCCGAGGTCGAACAGACCTGCGACCGGGTGGTCATCTTCCACCGGGGGCGCATCGTCGCGGAGGACTCGACGGACGCGCTTCGCGGCCGCCTCGGACGGGGAGCCCTCGTGACGGCCGAGATCGCCCCCGGCGATGCCCATCGCGCCGAGGAGCTCGCCGCCGGAGTGGCCGAGATCCGCTCCAGCGAGCGACTCGAAGACGGGTGGCTCCGGCTCACCCTCGCGGCGGACAGCGACCCGCGCGAACAGATCTTCCGGCGCGCCGCCCTTTCGGGCGTCGTCCTGCGGGAGCTCACCCGCCGCCGGCTGAGCCTGGAAGAGGTCTTCCACGAGCTGACCGCCGACGAGACGCCGCGAGAAAACGCGGGGGAGGAATCCGGCCGATGAATGCGCTCCGCGTCACGCTGGCGGTGGCCGGGCGGGAACTCCGGGCCTACTTCCTGCAGCCTCTGGCCTGGATCGTGCTCACCACCATGCTCCTCGTCGAGGGTCTGAATTTCTGGTATGTCATCGCGCTCTCCAACGGTGCCGGGGCGTCGTTCGTCGAAGTTGCGCGGCTGTTGTTCAGCTCCCTCCTGTTCTGGCTTCCGCTGCTGGTGGCCATCCCGGTCGCCGCGATGCGGTTGATCGCCGAGGAACGTCAGAGCGGAACGCTCGAGGCGCTCCTCACCGCTCCGGTGACCGAGGGGCAGGTCGCGGTGGGCAAGTTCCTCGGCGCCTACGCGTTCTTCCTCGTGCTTCTCGCGCCGCTCCTCGTGGACCTCGTCCTGCTGGACACCTATGGAGAAGTGGACTGGAGGGCGGCCGCCGCGGGGTTCCTGTCGCTCGCCCTCACCGGGGCCTACCTGCTCGCCGCCGCGATGTGCGCCTCCGCGCTCTCCCGCAGCGCCATCGTCGCCGCGATCACCGGTTTCATCCTCGTGATGGCGCTGTTCGTGACCCCTTACCTCGGCGCCCGGCTCACCGAGGGGACGGACTGGTTCCGATTCTGGGACCAGCTCGACCTTCTCACCGCCCTCGACGAGATGGCGCGCGGGATCGTGAAGTCGAACCGCATCGTCTACCCCGTCACCGGGACGGCCGCGCTCCTCTTCGCATGTGCCCGCCTGATCGAGCTGGTGAAGGGCCGCTGAAATGTGGACCCAGCAGCGCGTCAAGAAGCTGTCCTCCGCTACCTCGCTGATCAGCGTGGCGGTGCTCGTGGTGATCGCCAACTACCTGGGGGCCAAGCACTACGTGCAGTGGGACTGGACGGCCGGCGGGCTGTACACGCTCTCCCAGAGGACCGAGCTCGTCCTCGAGCAACTGGACCGGCCGGTCAGGTTCGTGTCGTTCCTGGTCCCCGAAGAAGAACTCAACCCCGACGCCGTGGAACAGATCCACGTCCTGCTCGAAGCGTACCGCGCGGCCAACCCCGGCATGGTTTCGGTGGAGATCATCGATCCTCGCCGGGATCCGGCGCGGACCCGCGCCCTGCTCAACGAGTTCGATCTCGACCCTCTCACCGACGCGACCGACATCGTGATGGTCGCGTCGGGGGACCGGCGAAAGCAGGTGCGGCTCGACGAAATGCTGGAATACGACGAAGGCGGATTCGGGCTGCCCGGCGGGGTGAAGAGCCTCACCGCCGAGGCGGCCCTGACCGGAGCCGTCGTGGCGGTGACCCGTTCCCGGCGCCCGCTCGTGCAGTACGCCGTCGGCCACGGGGAACGTCCGATGAGGGGCGGTGAGGAGGGGGCGCTCGGGCACTTCATCGAGGCCCTCGAGCGAGAAGACACCGAGATCGTCGAATGGGACGCGCTCGGTGCCGAGGCGGTGCCGGAGGGCACCGACCTGGTCATCGTGGCCGGGCCTTCCCAGCCCTGGCTGGCGCCGGAACGCGACGCACTCGGTCGCTATCTCGAGTCGGGGGGCGCCGCGCTGATTCTGCTGGAGCCGACCTTCCGGCGGGCGGGCGGCGGGAACCTGGTTCCGAGCGGGCTGGAACCGGTGCTGAAGCGGTGGGGACTCACACCGCGGGAGGACATCGTCATCGACCCCGCCGCCACCGTGCCCCTCGTCGGCGCCGAGACGTTCTTCGCCGACATCTCGCCCGACCATCCGAGCACCCGGAATCTCGGCTCCCGGCGGGCCCTGTTCACGTTGGCGCGCTCGATCGCGATGGACGATCCTCCGCCGGAAGGCGTCGTTCTCACCGCGCTGGTCTCCTCCACGGGCGAAGCGTGGAGCGAGCAGGACCTCGACGCGCTTTCCCGGCGGGTGGAGCGGGACGACGACGAGCCGCGCGGCCCGCTCCCCGTCGTGGTGGCGGCGGAACGGCGGGAGGGCGAGGAAGCCGGCGGCACGGAACCGCAGGGGGATGAAGAAGAAGCGGGCAGCCGCTCGGGCCGCGGCGGGAGGATGATCGTCGCCGGAGACGTCGACTTTCTCCTGAACGGATCTCTCGACCAGCTTTCCAACCGGGCCCTCGCCCTGAACCTGGCGGAATGGCTGCTCGAGGGAGACCGGCGCCTCGGAATCCCGCCGAAGGAGCGGACGCTGACTCGCCTCTTTCTCACCGCGGACCAGCTCTATCTCGAGCTGCTCCCGCTTCTCGTTCTGGTGATTCCGCTGGCCGCGGTGGCGGCAGGCCTCGGGGTCTGGTGGCGGCGGCGGGAGACGGGAGGGAGCCGATGAGGCCACGGACGGCACTCCTCCTGTTCGCGGCCGCCGCCGTGGCGTCGGCGGTCGTGCTCCTGTGGGAGCGCCGCCTGCCGGGCACCGACGAGCGGCGGGAACAGGAGGGTCGTCTCGTCCCGTACCTGGCGGTCGAGGATGTCTCCCGGATCGAGATCGAAAGGCCCTCGGGCCGGCTCGTGCTCGAGCGCGCCGGAGAAGACTGGCGCCTGCGGGAACCGGTGGATGACCGCGCGGACTCGTGGGAGGTGGAGGCGCTGCTCCGGGACCTGATCGAAGCGCACGTCCGGACCCGGGTGCCCGCGGGGGAGATTAAGGGAGGCGACGAGGCGACGGGGCTGGGCGGCGCCGCGCCCCAGGTGACGCTGGTCGCCGGCTCCCGGCGCTTCGTGCTCCGGGTCGGGACCGTGGCGGCCCCCGGCCGCGTGCGCTACGTGAGGGTTGCTGGGGACGACCGCCTCGCGGTCGTCGACGAAGCCGTGGCCAGGGCCGTGGAGCGGCCGGCGGAATCGCTGCGCGACCGGGACCTCTTCCACTTCTCGACCCTCGACATGAAGGCGATCAGGGTCGAAAAGAACGGTCGGACCCTCTTCGAGCTGGCCAAGCGGGACTCGGGGCGCTGGTGGCTCACGAGCCCCGTCGAGGACGAAGCGGACCAGAGCACCGCCTCCCGCATCGCCGGCGCGCTGGCGGCCCTGCGCGCCGAGCGGTTCGTCGACGACCCCGGCGCCGATTCCGTTCTCGCCGCCCCCGAGTGGGTCGTGACCATCGACCACGGATCGAGTGAAGGACCCGAGGTGCTCGCCATCGGCGGAGCGCGCTCGGGCGGGGAGGCGAGGTACGCGAAGGTGACCGGACGGCCGGCCCCCTTCGAACTCCGGGCGGAGGATCTGATCGAGGACCTCGCGTCGGGCGCAGAGAAGCTCCGCTCGCGGCTGGCCCTCGACTTCGTCCCCTACGAGGTCCGATCGGTCACGCTCGAAAGGGACGGCCGCAGGGTCGTCGTGGAGCGAAACGCCGGCGAGTACGAGCCTGCGCGGAAATGGGTCTGTCGCGAGCCGGACGGTTTCGACCTCGCCCCCGAAAAGGTCGATCCGTGGCTGGACGGCCTGTCGGGAATCGCCATCGTCCGCTTCGTCGACGATGCCGGGCGCGCCGGCGCGGCGTTCGAGGAACCGCTGGCGCGGATCGCGCTCACGCTCGGGGACCGCGACGGGAGGAGCCTCGAGCTGATCGTCGGCGGCGAGACGGATGGGGGCCTCTTCGCCCGGCGTCCCGACCGGCCGCAGCCGTTCGTGATCGAAGAGAAGGCCCGCAGTCTTCTCGACGCCGAACGGCTGCACCGCGGACCCGACGGCGAAACCGGCGACTGATCAACCGCCGGGCGGCGCCGGGGGCGTTTTCTCCGCCGCTTCTCCCGCCTCGGATCCGGGCCCGCCCGCGTTGCCGGCAGCCGCGGGTGCGGGCGCGGCCGCGGGCTTGCCGATATACGGTTCCAGGTTGAGGAACTCCGGCTTGTACTGCGCGATGAGCTGCGCCGCTTCCCGCTCCATAGCGATCTTGAGCGCTTCTTTGAACAGTCGCTCCCGGATGTCCTTTTCGACCTCCTCGAACGGCCGCACATGTTCCGGTTCCACCTCCTTCGCCAGGAAAAGGTGGAACCCGTGCGCGCTGCGGACGATCTCGCTCAGTTCCCCTTCGTCGAGCTTGAGAACCACGTCCCGCACTTCGGGCAGCATCGGCGCGTCCCGGGTGATCCAGCCCAGATCGCCGCCCTTGATCGCGGAAGGATCGGTGGACAGCTCGCGGGCCACGTCCTCGAAGGCCTCCCCGCCGGCGATCCGGCGCCGGGCCTTCTCGATGATCTCCCTTTCGCGCTTCTGCTCCTCCTCCGGGGCGTCCTTGGCGACCGACCGGAGGAGGTGGAACAGGTGGATGCGCCGCGGCACGCGGAACAAGTCGTCGCGGTGCATGTCGTAGAACTTGCGCGCCAGTTCCCGGGTCGCCTTCTCCTTCCGCACGCGGGGCGCGACGAGCTCGTCCCGGTATTTGTTGAAGAGCAGCTCCATCCTGATCTGCTCCTTGCGCTCGTCCACCGACAGTCCCGCCGCCTCGAGCTGCTTCCTCCACTGTTCCGTCGAGTCGTAGCGGGCCATCTCCTTGGCGAGCTGCTCTTCCACCTCGGCGTCGGAAACCTCGAGCCCGCGTCGCTCGGCCTCCAGCGCGATGGCGACCATCTTCGTCAGCAGCTTCCGGCCCGCGTCGATGAGCGAGTACTCGTCGACCTGGAACGGCCCGGAGGCCGTCATCTGGATCTCCTGCATGGCGCACCAGTTGAACAACCAGGAGGCGGAGATCTTCGCGTCTCCGATGCGGACGACCGGGAGTTCTCTCGGGATGTGCCGGAGCTTCTGCAGCGGCGTCGGTTCCGGCCGCTTGCCGCACCCCCCGGCCGGGAGAAGGAGAGCGGCGGCCGCGAGGGCGGCGGCGGCGCGGATGGGGAACGGGTCGCGGGCTCGGTTCAGGCGCATCGTCGGACTCCGTAAACCGTCGGAAGCGGGCGATTCTAGCGCGGATCGGAGCCGCCCGCCCCGGTCCTTCCGGCGGGGAGGCACTAGACTTGCCCCATGGCGCCGTCCCGGTCGGCTCGCCTGCGGCATTCGTCCGCGGCCCTGTTCTCGCGAGCGTTCGGTCTCGCCGGAAGGTCACCGGTCACGGGCTCGGGTGTCGCGGCGGCGGCCCTCGCCGCCATCGCGTTGGCGGCCGGGCGGCACCTCCAGGACTTCGTGCTCGCGACGGCCGGCGCCGGCGGCCTGGCGCTGTTCGTCCTCTCCGGCCTCGCTGCGCTGGCGCAGGGGCTCCTGGCGAGGCGGCACGCGGCCAAAGGGAAGGAGGCGCTCGCGCCGCTTCGGGCGGTGGAGGGGCGGCCGGCCGAGACGGGTCGGCGATGGCCCGACGCGTGGGTGCCGCTGGCGGCGCCGATCCGGATCGCCTGGCGGGTCCCTCCCGGTGAGGCGCGGCTGCGGCGGGTGCCCGGCGGCCTGGCGGAGACGGTCGTCTTTCGGGACCGCGCCCTCGTCACCGAGGCGGTCCGGGAGCTGGTCGCCGAGGATGTCCTCGGGTTCTGGCGCATCCGGTTCCGGGCGCGTGATGACGTGCGCGTGCGCGTCCTCCCCGACCCCGGACGCCTGAGCGCCGCCGAGCTCGTGGCCTGTCTCGCCTCCGCCGACCTGATGCCCTACCCCTTCGGCCGCCCGACCGGTGACCGCGTCGATTCGCGCACCTACACGCGCTCGGACCCGGCGCGGTTCATCCTGTGGAAGGTCTATGCGCGCACCCGCGAGCTGATGGTGCGCGTCCCTGAACCCGCGCGGTCGCCGGAGCGGGCTCCGCTGATCTTCCTCGCGGCGGGGCGGGAGGACGCCCCGGCGGCGGCGCTGGTGCTGCTCCTCCTCGAAGGCGGGCTGCTCGGCCCCGGCGCGCGTTTCGCCGCCGACGGGAGCCCCGATCCCTCGCGCGATCCCGAGGCGGTGCGCGACGCGATCGCCAGATCGTCGTCGTTCCGGGAGCGGGGCGGACGCGACCTCTCGACGGCTCTCGGACATCCCTCCCTCTCGCCGGAAGATCCGGTGGTGATCGTCGGCCCCGCCGCGGACGAGGCCTGGATGGCGGAGGTGGCCGGCACGGTGGCGGCCGATCCTTCCCGTTTCGTCGTGCTCGCCGCCGCCGACGCGCACCCGCCGGCCCGGACCCCGGCCGGCTGGCGGCGGATCCTCTTCCGCCCGCCCCCCGAAGGCGGGCGTCCGGTCCCCGCGCTCGCCCGGAAGCTCGGGATCCTGACGGAAGCGGGCGCCCGCGTTCTCCTCGCCGACCGCGCCGGCGGAAGGATCGTCCCCGTCGCCCCCGGTCCGGCGGCCGCGAACCGGAGGAGGGCGGGATGACCGGGAGACCGCGGCATGGGGCCGCGGACCGGGCGGCCGGACTCGCGGCGGCGATCGCGGCCGCAGCCGTGATCGGCTGGTGGCCGCACGCGCCCGCCGGGAGCCTGATCGCGGCCGGGGTCTCGGCGTTCGCCGGCGCTTCTTGGGGGAGTCGGGCGGCCGACTCGCGGGTCCGGACCCCTTGGCTGGTCCTCCTTCCGCTCCTCGCCGCAGCGCTCGCCCTTCGTCTCGGCAGCACCGCCGCACTCCTTCCCGTGCCGTTCGTCTCCCCGGAAGCGGCTTCGGCGGTCCGCGATCTGCTGCTCGTCGCCTCGCTGACGTTAGGCGCCGCATTCGCTTTCGGAGCCCTCGTGGCGCGGCACCCGGCCGCGCGCCCCGTCGTGCCTGCCTTGCTGGTCCTGGCCGTGGCGAGGCTCGTGGCCGCGCACCGGGGTGGATCGATCCACCGCCCGCACGCGGTCGCCGATCCCGCTTGGCTTCACGGCTGGCATCCGGTGACGGCGTTCGCCGGTCTCGGCCTCGCGGCGGCCTTCGCCGGAGCGCTCGCCCTCCGATCGCGATGGCGCCGGGGCCTGCGGGACGCGGCCGTGCTCCTCGCGGTGGCCGCGGTTCTCCTGCACCTTGCGCCGCGCATCGGCCTGGTCTTCTCGGTCGCCGACCCCCTCGGGCTCGGCGGCTCGCGGCCCGGGGACGAAGCGCCGGCCGCGGGCGGGAAGCCGGAGAGGGGACGCGACCGGCTCGGCCTCACCGCCCGGGGCGACTCGGTGAGGAGCGGACAGGACGAGATGGCCCCCTTCCGGGACGAGTACCCCCGGGAGGGCGAGCAGGCGCCCGTGGCCGTCGTGACGCTTCACGACGACGTCGAACCCATGGGCGGCGTCTTCTACTTCCGGCAGGTCGCTTTCTCGGTGTGGAACGGCCGGAGGCTCGTCCGCTCGTCGGCGCGCGGCGTCGACGTCGACCTGTTCCGCCGGTTCCCGTACCTGCACCGGATCGACGCGGCGCCCCCGCCTCCGAGCCCTCTGCGCCGGGAAGTTCCGACGACCGTATCGCTGATCAGGGAGCACGCGCAGCCGCCGGTCCTCGTGCAGGGGACCTGGATCGCCCCCGCTCCGGTTCCGGACCGCACCCTGTTCCGGACGAGCTACCGGGCCTCCAGCGCGGTCCTGACGGGGAGCGCCAGCGAGCTTCTGGGCCGGCGCCCGGGCGATCCCCGGTGGCCCGAGCGCGTGCGCCGGATCTACCTCGAGCTGCCACCCGACCGCCGGTACCGAGACCTCGCCCGCCGCACCGCCGAAGCGCTCCGGCCGGAGTACCGGCGCGATCCGTGGGCGCTCGCCAGCGGCGTCGCCCTGTGGCTCGAGCGGAACACGCGCTATTCGCTCCGATCCCATCACGCCTCGGCCGCCGATCCGACGGCGTCGTTCCTCTTCGGCGACCGGATCGGCTACTGCGTGCACCTGGCGCACGCGGCGGCGTACCTGATGCGCGCGCTGGGGCTCCCGTCGCGGGTGGCGGCCGGGTACGCCTACGTCGCGGAGAACCGCGCGGGGGGCTCGGCGATCCTCCTGCGCTCGGGGGATGCGCACGCCTGGGCGGAGGTCTACCTGGACGGAGTGGGCTGGGTTCCGATCGACCCGGCGCCCCCCTCGCTCGACCCGCCGATGCCGGCTCCCGATCTCGACCTGCAGCGGATGCTCGGGGAGCTCGCCCGGGGAGACTCGGGTGGGGTGCCGCCCGCGGCGGCCCAGCGGCGCAGCGGGGCGCGGGCGTGGGCGGCGGTCCTCCTCGCCGCGATCGCCGCTCTGTTCGCCGCCGGACAGGCGGTGAAGATCTGGCGCCGTCTCGCTCCGTTCTGGGCCCGGCGCGACCGGGCGGCCCGCACCGCCTACCGGGCCGCTCTCGATCGCCTCGCCGAGGCGGGGTGGCGGCGTGGTTGGGGAGAGACGCGGGAGAGCTTCGCGCGCCGGGTCGCGGCCGCCGCGCCGGCGTTCGAGCGGCTCACGAGTCTCCACCTGCGCGCGCGCCTCGGCACGGCACCCGCGGACGGGCGCCTGGCGGCCAGGCTCAGCCGGGAGGTGGGGCGCCAGCTCGCCAGGCGAGGGCTGAGAGGCCGGATCCTCGGCGTGCTCGACCCCTTCTCCTGGCTGCGGTCGCGCTGATTGGCGGCGGGCCCCGCCGGGACCGATGATGACCCGTGGCGGCGGGGACCGCCCGGAGGCCGGCACGAGTGAACGGACCGACGGTGGAACCGGAAGCGGAGTCGCGCGGCCCCAGCGAGCGCGAGCGGCGGCTCGCCGAAGCCGAGGCGGTGGCGACGCGCGTCGCCGATCACCTCAAGGCGGCGATCCTCGGACGGGACGACGTCATCGAGCTGGTCGTCATCGCCCTGCTCGCCGGCGGCCACGTTCTCCTCGAGGACTACCCGGGGTCGGGCAAGACACTCCTGGCGCGAGCGCTGGGCGCGGCCATCGAACCGGGCGAGGAGCGCGGGCGGATCGCTCCGTTCCGCCGCATTCAGTTCACACCGGACCTGCTCCCCTCCGACATCACGGGCGTTTCGGTGTTCGATCCCGACCGGGGTGTTTTCGAGTTCATGCCGGGCCCGGTCTTCGCGCACGTGGTGCTCGCGGACGAGATCAACCGCACCTCGCCGAAGGTCCAGTCGGCGCTCCTCGAAGCGATGGCGGAGCGGCAGGTCACGGTGGACAACGTGACGCACCCTCTGGACGAACTCTTCCTCGTCCTCGCCACCCAGAACCCGCTCGGCCTCGCCGGGACCTTTCCGCTGCCGGCGCCGCAGCTCGACCGGTTCCTGTTCAAGATCCGCATGGAACACATCGACCGGGACGCCGAACTGGAGGTGGTCCGGACCTTCCGGAAGAGGCTCCGCCCCCGCCCCTCGGGCCTGCCGCCGGTCCACCGGGACGCCATCGTCGAGGCCCGGCGGGCGATGGAGGATCACGTGCACGTCTCGGAAGTGCTGTTCGAGGCGGCCGTCGACCTCGCCCGGCGGACTCGCGAGGACGAGCGGGTGGCGCAAGGGCTCTCGACGCGCGCCCTGGTGCAGGCGATGCCCGCCCTCCAGGCGCGCGCTCTTCTCCACGGGCGGGACTACGTGGGCACCGAGGATCTCGATGCCCTCCTGATCCCCCTTTTCGCCCATCGCCTTGCGCTGGCGCCGGGTGTCCGGCAGGCGGACGAGGTGCTCCGGGAGGCCGCGGAGGTCCCTCTCGAACGGGCGAGCCGCGCGACGCTCCGCCGCTGACCGGGACGCTCGTCCGGCCACCTGGACAAGGAGACCGTCCGGAATTCGGACAGGCCGGAGGGGCTTCACGGCGCCGGTTCCGCGAACGGGCTCCGGGACTGTCCGCATCCTTCTCGCTGCTTGCGCCGCGCGGTCTCCGCCGCGTGGCACCCCCGTTGCACGAGGCGCGGGCGAGGAGGACACGGACCATGGCAAAGACGAGCCGCTCCTTTCGCTGCCTCTCCCTCGTGATGCTCGCCGCGTTCGCCGCGGCGGCGACGCCCGCCGCTGCAGCCTCGACGATCGTCGCCTACGTCGACCAGCCGGTGGTCGTGGGCGGCCAGGTTTTCTCCGGCGGAGAGATCGAACTCGTGCCCGTCACGGGCTCGGGCGTGATGGCCGTGCGGATCGACGGGCGGCAGGTGGCGACGATGTTCCTCGAACCGTCCTCCGGCGGGGGCGCGCCGGCTCTGCTGTTCAGGCGGGACGCCCGAGGGCTGTTGCACCTCGTCGGAGTGCGCCGGCAGGGACGGCCGGGGCAGCCGCCGGCCGACGCCATCCTGCGGGTGGCCGCAGTCGCCCGAGGTCTCGCCACCGCCGACATGCCTCGGCATCAGATCCAGGAGCGGCTCGCGCGACGCTGAGCGCACCACTCTCCGGCTCGTACCGACCTGCGGGGGCCCCCGGCGGCGGGGGCCCTTCGCACGTCCGGCGCCATCTCGGTTCGACGGACCGGCCGGCACTAGAATCTCCCCATGCGCGAGCGCTCCGCCCTTCTCTTCTGCGCCGCCATCGCCCTCTCCGCGCCGGCCGCGGCCGCCGCGGCCGAGGAGGACCTCGTCGCCCGCGCCTTGAAGGCGGTCGACGAGGGGCGCTACGTGCGTGCCCGCGAGCTCGCCGCCGCGATCCTCACCGAAGATCCTGACTCGGCCGTCGGCGAGTTCGTGCTCGCCTTGGCGCTCCACCGCGGGGAGGGATACCTCCCGATCGCGCTCCGGCACTACAGGAGAGCCCGCGCGCTCGCCGAAGGGCCCGCGCACCGCCCGCGGCCCGGCTTCCGGGAACTGCACGAGCGGATCCTCGCCAACGAGTGCGTCGCGCTGGCCGACCTCGGGCTGTACGAGGAACTCCTCCGGGCGAACGCCCTCTATCGCGAGCTGTACGATCCCGAGCGCTTCAGCGCGGACGTGTGGCCGCTGATGAAGCTCGGCAGAATCGATCAGGCGCGCCGCGCGATCGCGAAGGCGCTGGCGACCGGAGACCCCTTCGAGGAGATCGTCGCGCGCAACGGCGAGTGCGCTCTCGACGGGTACGAGGCCTGCCTGGCGATGCTCGAGGCGGTGCAGCGGGTCAGTGGCCTGTCCCCCGGGCTGGCGCTGCGCAACGCGGCGGTCAGCGCGCTCATGGTCGGCCATCTCGACGAGGCCGAGCGCCTCCTCGTCGAGTCGACCGCTCATCCGGAGGACGACGCCGACCCGTGGCGGGACCTCACCGACCTGTACCTCGCCGAGGGCCGCCTCGGGGAGGCGGTCGAGGCCGCGCGCCGGATGATCGAGTTCGGCCGGCGGATGCCGCCGCGGCAGCGGCAGTACGTCCGGGCCGAACAGCTCGTCTCCGCCGGCCAGCTCCTCCTGCTCGCCGGCCATCCGGAGCGGGCGCTGGCCGCCGTGTCCCGAGCGATCGCGCAACCCGACCGCGCTTCTCACTGGTCCGGAACCCCGGAGGAGATCCGGGCGGAAGGCTTCCTCCTGCACCGGGCGGTCCTGCTCGACCTCGCCGAGAGGGCGGAGGAGGAAGCCGCGCTGGAAGCGCTGCCGCGGAGCCTGGCGGCCCGCCTCCGCGCGTGGCGCCGGCGCGTCGAGGCGTGGCTCGCCGGCCGCCGGCTGATGCCGCTGCTCCTGAGGGGCGGCTTGCGCCTCCGGGAGAAGCGAGGAGAGCGCGATCGGCCGGAGCTCTCGGGTCCCTCCTGGCTCACCCTGGACGCGGTGGCGTTGCTGGGCCCGGGGCCGACCCGTTCCCTCGTCGCGGAGCAGCGCGCCCGCGACCCCGACGGTGCCGGCCTGATCCCGCACCGGCTCCGCGAAGGACTCCTCGACGCGCTCGAGTGCGAAGCGGCGGCGCTCGCCGGGAAGGGCCGGGCGGCGCTCCGCGCCGGGCGGGCGGCACGGGAGGAACTCCCCCGGGGGCTCCGACTGCTCCGCGCCCGGCTCGCCGCGCGGATGGCCGAGGCGGCGTGGGAATCGGCCGGTCCGGCGACGGCGGCCGAGCTCTTCGCGGAGGTCCTGGAAACCGATCCCGGTGCGCTGCGGCGCTTGGGGATCAGCCTTCCCGTGCGGCCCGGGAAGGATCCCGCGGTGCGCCGGCTGCTGTCCACCCCCCGGTTCCACGCGGCGCCCGATAGCCCTTTCGCCCTGGAATCCCGCGGGGAGCGGGTCTGCCTGTCCGGCCCCGGAGGAAGCCTCCTCGGGTGCGGGTCCGGCCGGGATGACGCCGCACGCGCGCGGGCTCTCCTCGACGCGGTCTTCGCCCCCCGCATCGATCTCAGCCAGCAAGACCTGGAAACGCTCGACGGAACCCCGGTCGTGGCGAGGGATCTCGACCGCGATCTCCTGGACGAGCTGACCGGGCCGGCGGAGCGTTCCCCGTGAGGGGGGCGGGGCGGGCCGCCCGGCGCGGCCGGAGCCCCCGCCGCCGTCTCGGCTGGGGCCTGGGAATCACCCTCGGTTTCGCCGCCGTGGAGGCGGCGGGAGGCTACTTGAGCGGATCGCTCGCCCTCCTCGCCGACGCGGCGCACATGCTCGCCGACGCCGCGGCACTGGGCATGGCGCTGGCCGCCGCCGTCATCGCCGAAAGGCCCCACACGCCGCGGGCCACGTACGGCTTCCACCGCGCCGAGATCCTCGCAGCGCTGGCGAACGCGCTGCTGCTCGCCCTGATCGTCCTGCGGATCGCCTGGGAAGCGATCGGGCGGATCGTGTCCCCGCCGCCCGTGGCCGGAGGGCCGATGCTCGCCGTCGCTTCGGCCGGCCTGGCGGTGAACCTCCTGGTGCTCGGCATCCTGCACCCGCACGGCGGCGAGCGCCCGAACCTGAACCTCCGCGCCGCTGCCGCGCACGTGTTCGGGGACCTGGCCGGCTCGGTGGCCGCGGTCGTCGCCGGCCTCCTCGTCTACTGGGGCGGCCATCTCGAGGCGGACCCGATCGCCAGCCTCGTGGTGTCGGGGGTGATCGCCTGGTCGGCGTGGCGCGTCCTCGGGGAGGCGACGGCGGTGCTGCTCGAGGTGGCACCGCGCGGGGTCGATCCGCGGCGCATCCGAGCGGCGCTCGAGGATCTGCCGGGCGTCATCGACGTGCACGATCTCCACGTGTGGTCGATCACTCCCGATCGGATCGCCCTTTCGGTCCACCTGCGCGTCGAGCGGACCGTGACGGGGACCGAAACGCTCAAGCGGGCGCGTGCCCTCCTGAGAGAGAGGTTCGGGATCTACCACGCGACGATCCAGATCGAGCCGCCGGAGGGACTGGCCAGCGGACACCGCCTTCCCGCCTACCCGGCGGAGTGACTCGGCCCGGTCCGTTCGCGAAGCCCCCGGGCGACGGCGCCTCATCGGCTCGCTCGCCGTGGCCTCCGGCCCCGCCGGCCCGTCCGGTGCTCCGCCGGGCCGCGCTCCGCGCGGCGGATCCGGCGGCGGGAACCGCGCCTGCGGAGTGGTGCCGAGGGACGGCCCGGGCGCCCGGCCATGGGGCGGGCCGTCCAGCGGTCCCTGCGGCGTTTCGCCTCGAGGTTGGACGGAGGATCCGGGTCAGACGTCCTCTTCGTCGTCGAGCTCGTCCAGCCACTGCCGCCAGTTCGCGGCCCGGGTGTCGTCGTCCTCCTCGAGGAGGTGTCGCCGGCGGGGCGCCCCGCGCTCCCTCTCCTTGTGCGGCTTTTTCTTGGCTCGGTGGCGCCTCGAGGGTTCCTCCTCGGGCATCGGCTCGGGTACGGCCGCGGCGACGGGTGGGCGCCGCGGCGCAGGCCGCGGAGCGGGAGCCCGGTGCCCGTCGCCCGAGACCGGCCGGGCGCCGCGCTCGCGCGCGATGTTCACCACCAGCGGGCGGCCACCGAACGTCCGGCCGTTCAGCGCCTCGGCGGCCCGCCGCGCTTCTTCTTCGGTGGCGAAGGAGACGAACCCGAACCCGCGCGGCCTCCCCGTCTCGCGGTCCACGGCGAGATGGACGTCCGTGAGCGTTCCGTGCGGTGCGAACAGCGCCCGGATCTGCTCGTCAGTCGCGGAGTACGGCAGATTTCCGACAAAAAGGCGGTTGCCCATGGCCCGAACCGGGTCGCCCTCCGCTGCCGGGGAACGCCGGTCGCGCGGGGGCACTCAGTCGCGCACACTCTACCCAATGCCGCCCCCCGCGGTCCAGTCCCGGCGCCGGCCCTCGGACGGGTGCGGCGATTGACAAGCGGAGGACCGCTTCCTAGCCTGGGCTCGGCCGCGGCGGATCGACCGGTACCGGCGCCGGGAAGGCGGGCGCCGGGCCGCCCGCCGGCGGGAGCGCGATGAGCCCTCCGCCCTGCGAATTCGTCCTCGAGCTGGAACCGAGGGCACGTTTCGACGCGATCGACGTCAACGAGCTGCTCCGGCGCCGGCACGGACCGGCGCTGGAGGGCTATCGGCGCGCCCTTTACTGCTCGCTGCACACGACGGCCGGCTATCTGGAACAGGGCCTGACCGTCCGACTCGCGCGGGACCGCGAGCGCCTGGACAGCTTCTTCCGGGTGTTCGACCGGCTGTTCCCCCGCGGAGCGCCGTACCAGCACGACCGCCTCGAGCTGCGCGCCGAGCTGAGCGAGGAACAGCGGCGGCGCGAGCCGCGCAACGCCGATTCGCATCTCAAGTTCATCGGCTCGGGGCTCCGGAGCTGCGTGACCTACGTCAACCGGCCCGAGCGGCCCGTCTACTTCATCGACCTCGACGGTGTGAACGGCGAGGTGCGAAGGCGGCGCAAGACCACCGTCGTCGGGTTCGACCGGGAGGAGGTCGTGCGGCGGCTGAGGATCCCCGTGCCCGTTTCGCGGCACCCGATCGACTCGGTCAATCTGAAGGATCCGCGGCTCGGTCTGTTTCCGCGGCTCGAGGAGGAACTGACGCGGTGCGGTGTGGACCGCGGCCGCATCCGGATTTCTCTCGCGCCGACCGAGCGGCACGCCGGGCTCACGGTGAACGAATACGAGACGCTCTTGATGAGGCACGATCTGGCGGAGGTCCTGCACGACCCGCTGCGATTCGTCGCCGACCGCATCCGGCACGCGATCCGCGACCCGCGCGCGGTGCCGAACAAGACCCGAAACTACGCCCAGTACGATCTCGTCCAGGTGATGAAGGAACTCCTGGACGCCCTGCACATCAGCGAATCGCGACTGGAGCGCTACCTGGCGAAGTTCATCGCGAGGCCGGCGTCGCGCTTCTTCCGGATGCGGGACAGCATCAGCCTGCTGGTCTCGCGCGAGCGCGGCTCCGGCAAGGGAGCGATCGTGCAGGGCCGGTACCAGAGCCCGATCTTGGTCCAGTGGGAGCGCGGCGGCGGCGACGCGCGCAAGCTGGACGTGGTGCTGACCCGCTTCCGCTGAGAGGCGCCCCGATGCCGTCCACTCCCGAGACGATCCTGGTTCCACTGGACGGCTCCGATCTGGCCCGCCGCGCCCTGCCCCTCGCCTCGTCGCTCGCGGAGCGGCTGGACGCCAAACTCGTGCTGTTCAGCGTGGCTCAACCCTCGGGACTCGAGTTCGTCTGGTGCGGTGAGGCCGCCCTCCCGCTGGCCGGGGAGCCGGGGGCCGCGCCCGCCGAGGAGCTCGCCGAGGAGGCGGAGCGGGTCGCCCGGGCGCACCTCGAGGCCGAGGCCGCGCGTCTTCGCGGCGAAGGACGGGAGGTGGAATGCCGGATCGGCCGCGGTGAGCCGGCGCCGGCCATCACGGCCACGGCGGACGAAACGGGGGCTCTGCTGGTCGTCATGGCGACCCACGGCCGGGGCGGCGTCTCCCGGTGGGCGCTCGGCAGCGTCGCCGACAAGGTGCTCCGGCGCGCATCCTGTCCCGTGTTGCTGGTCCGGGCGGGGATGGCCCGCGTCGGCGGGCCGCCCCGGCGCATCCTGGTTCCCCTCGACGGGTCGCGCGCCGCGGAATCGGTCCTCCCGATCGTGACGCGGCTCGCCGCCGCCTGCGCGAGCGAGACCGTGCTCGCGCACGTCCTCCCCGATCTGCGCCGGCTGTCGTGGGGTCACCGCGGCGAGGGCGGCCGGGCGATGGAGGAGCGGTACCGGAGGTGGGCCGAGACCTATCTCGGCGAGACGGCGGAGCGCCTGCGGCGGGAGGGGATCGAAGCGCGGACCGAGATCCTCGGCGGGGCCGACGTCGCCGAGGCCCTGCTCGCCCGCCAGGAGGCCGGAGACATCGACATGCTCGCTCTCAGCACGCACGGCCGGGGCGGCCTCGACCGCTGGGCGTTCGGCAGCGTCGCGGACCGGCTCGTGCGCGCGGGGGGCATCCCGGTGCTCGCCACCCGGATGCCCCCGGACGCGGACAACGGCGCTCCGTGACCGCCGCTCAGCGCTCCGAGATCGGCACGTAGGACCTCAGCTTCGGCCCGACGTAGACCTGCCGTGGCCTGGCGATACGGAAGTCGCCGTCGCGGTGCAGCTCGATCCACTGCGCGATCCAGCCGGGCAGGCGGCCCATGGCGAAGAGAACCGTGAACATGTTCACCGGGATGCCGATCGCCTGGTAGATGATCCCGGAATAGAAGTCCACGTTGGGGTAGAGCTTGCGCGAGATGAAGTACTCGTCGCTGAGGGCGATCTCCTCCAGGCGCATCGCGATCTCGAGCAGCTTGCTGTGGATCCCCAGCCGCTCGATCACCTCGGTGCAGACCCTCTTGATGATCTTCGCTCGCGGATCGTAGTTCTTGTACACGCGGTGGCCGAAGCCCATCAGGCGGGTGGTGTCGTCCCGCGACTTCGCCTTCTCGACGAACTTCTCGGCGCTGCCCTCCCCCTCCGCGATGCTCTGGAGCATCTCCAGGACCTTCTGGTTGGCACCGCCGTGGAGGTGGCCCCACAGGGCGCTGATTCCCGCCGAGATGCACGCGAACAGGTTGGACATCGAACTGCCGACCATTCGCACGGTGCTGGTCGAGCAGTTCTGCTCGTGATCGGCGTGCAGAATCAGGAGCAGGTCGAGGGCCCTGGCGATCACCGGATCGACTTCGTAGTCCTCACAGGGCGTGGCGAACATCATCCAGAGGAAGTTGCTCGCGTAGTCCAGCCGGTTGGAGGGGTACATGAACGGCTGGCCGATCGAATGCTTGTACGAGTAGGCGGCGATGGTGGGCAACTTCGCGATGAGCCGCACGACGGCCCCGTTGACCTGGTGATCCTCCCGCGGATTGAGGTACTCCGGGTAGAACGCCGACAGCGCCGCCACCACCGCGGAGCAGACCGCCATCGGGTGGGCGCGCTTCGGGAACCCGCCGTAGAAGCGTTTGACGTCCTCGTGGAGCATCGTGTGGTGGCGCACGTCCTCGACGAACCGGTCGAGCTCGTCCTGTTTCGGCAGCTCTCCGTTGATGAGAAGGAGCGCCGTTTCGAGGAACGTCGCCTTCTCCGCAAGCTCCTCGATCGGAATCCCCCGGTAGCGCAGGATTCCCTTCTCGCCGTCGATGAACGTGATGGCGCTGCGACAAGATCCCGTGTTTCCGTAGCCGGGATCGAAGCTGATCAGTCCGGTGCGCGCCCGGAGCTTGCGCATGTCGATCGCGCGCTCGTGCTCCGTGCCCTCGATGATGTCGAACTCGTGCTGCCGACCGTCAACGGTCAGGATCGCCTTGTCGCTCATGGCACCGCTCTCCCTCGCTGCTCGGTTGACGGACGCGCCGCCCGACGGCGCGGGACATCTCGACCGGCGTCCCCGCGGCCGGTCGACAAGGCTACCATGCCCTCGGGCACGATGTGACCCGCCGGGACCGGGCCGCATCCCTCGCAATGTCGCCCCGGATCGCCGCGATGGCCGGTTGGCCTCCGGCGCCCCGCGCGCTATAACGGCCACCGGCACCCAAGCTAGGCGGAGGGCCTGGTGACCGACGCTCAGCTCCTCGAGGCGATCCGCGAACGGCGGGCCGGGGCGTTCGACGCTTTCGTCGAGCGCTACGGGAAGCGGCTGCTGGCGTTCGGGTTGCGCATGTGCGGCCACCGGGAGGATGCCGAGGACGTGTTCCAGGAGACCTTGCTCAAGGCGTACGCCGCCGCGGCCTCTCTGCGCGATCCCGGCGCGCTGCGGACCTGGCTCTACCGGGTCGCCGCCAACCAGTGCCTGATGAAGCGCCGGTCGGAGAAGAACTCGGCGCGGGAACTGTCGCTCGACGCCCTCAAGCCGTCCGGCTGGGAAGACGGTCTGGCGGGCGAGATCCCCGACTGGTCGGCGCTTCCGGACGACGAAGCGCAACGGGCGGAGTTGCGGGCGGAGCTCGAGCGGGCCATCGGAGCGCTTCCGCCCGAGCACCGGGCGGTGGTGCTCCTGCGCGACGTGGAAGGCTTGAGTACGCGGGAAACGGCCGATGTCCTGGGGCTCGGGGTGCCGGCCGTGAAGATGCGGCTGCACCGCGCCCGGATGCACCTGCGGGAGCGGCTCGCCGCCTACCGGGAAGGGCGAACGCCGCGCGGCGGGGAAGCCGGATGAGCCGATTGGATCGCATGGACCGGCAGGAACGGATCGCCTTCTGCCGGCGCGTGATGGAGAGCCTGTCCGATCTCGTGGAGGGCGAGGCGCCGCCCGATCTGTGCGAGCAGGTGGCGGACCTCCTCGCCGACTGCCAGCCCTTCCACGCCTACAAGAACACCCTGGAGGCCACGATTCGGCTCCTCCGGGAGTGCGGCGAACGGGGGCCCGCCGATCCCGGCGCGGAGGACCTGCTCGAGCGGTGCATCGAACGCGCCCGGCGCAGGATCGAGGGCGAGGGGCACACCGAACGCGGCTGACCGGGGGCGGAGGACCGGAAACGGGCGGCCGGCGCATCGTCCTCGTGGGTTCGGGCCACGCCCACCTCTTCTCGATCGCCCGCGCCGGGACGTTCGCCAGCCGGGGGCACCACCTGACGCTCGTCGCGCCCGGGCCCTTCCACTACTCGGGGATGGGGCCGGGACTCCTTTCGGGGGAATACCGCGCGGACGAGGGGTCGATCGACACAGGAGCCCTCGTCCAGGCGCGGGGCGGCACCTACGTGCGGGGTTCGGTGCGGAGGGTCGACGCCGCCCGGCGGCGCCTCGTGCTCGACGACGGCTCGATCGTCCCGTTCGATCTCCTGTCGCTCAACGTGGGCAGCGCCGTGCCGGCTCTTCCCGGCCGCCACGACTTCGTCGTCCCGGCCAAACCGGTGGAGGGGCTCGCCCGACTCCGGGAACGCCTGCTGGCGGCACCCCCGGGGACAGCGCCGCTCCATCGGGTCGTGGTGGTCGGGGGCGGGGCGGCCGGATGCGAACTCGCCGGCGCGGCCGCAGCTCTTCGCCGGCGCGGCGGGAGGATCGGAGAGGTGTCCCTCGTCACCGCGGGACCCCGCCTTCTCGACAGCCATCCACCCCGCGCCGGGCGGCTGGCGGCCTCCGCGCTCGCGGAGCAAGGCGTCCGCCTTGTCACCGGCGTGCGGATCGCCGGATCCGCTCCGGGAGTCCTCCGGCCGGCGCGAGGCGAGCCGCTCCCGGCCGACGTCGTCATCGCTGCCACGGGCGTCGCCCCGCCTCCGCTCCTTCGCGAAAGCGGCCTCGCGACCGCGGAGGACGGCGCGCTCGTCGTCGACGAGTGCCTGCGGAGCCCGCAGGACCCCGCCATCTTCGGCGGCGGCGATGCGGTGGCTCCGGGTGGGCGGCCGCTCGCCCGCGTGGGTGTCCACGCGGTGCGGCAGGCTCCGGTGCTGTTCCACAACCTGCTGGCGGCCGCCGAGGGGCGGCCGCTGCGGCCCTACCGGCCGCAACGGCGCTATCTGCTGATCCTCAATCTCGGCGACGGTACCGGACTGCTGCTCCGCGGGCGGTGGGCGGTCCGCGCCCGTTGGGCGCGGGTCCTCAAGGATCGGATCGACCGCCGCTTCATGAGCCGCAGCCGACAGGCGCGCGGCCCATGAGCGGAGGACCTCCGCCGACACCGGCGCGGCCGCGGCGATCCGGGCGTCTACGACTTCTTTTCGATCGGGACGATCTCCTTCGGCTCCAGCCAGTGCTTGCCGTCCCTATCGCTGAGAATGCCGGTCACGCGGGCCCGCTTCTTGGCGGTGCACACATCGCCCACTTTCTCGTAGACGTCGTTCTTCACCAGGTAGTAGTACTCGACCTCGTCTCCGCTACCCACCGCGAGAACGTTCTGGCATCCGTCGCGCTTTTCCTTCAGTGAGCACTTGGCGCAGAGGATCGTCCCCTCGAGCGTGACCTCCTTGCCCGCATCGCCCGCGAAGGCGATCCCGGTGACGGCCAACGCGGCCAGCACCGCCACGGCCAGCGTCATCGTTCGCTTCATGATGTCCTCTCTCCTTTCGGGTCAGGGGAGCGCTTTCCCCTCCCCGTTCGCCTGGGCACCGCCGGGCAGAACCGCCCGGCGGCCGGCGACGGGAGGATAGCCCGCCCTCCGGCGGCCGGCGAACCGGCCCCGGCGGCGCGGTCAGACGCGAGCGCCGATGGTCCCGGAGTGCCTCCCGGACGGTGCGCCACCGCACCCCACTCGCGGGGCGCCGGAAGTTGCGGGCTCGATCGGTTCGCTCGTTTCGAGATCGAGGCCAAGTGCCGATCGGCCGGCGAGTTGCGCGGCGCTGCGTTCCGCCGGGGGTGCCGCCTCACGCGGGTTCCGCGCCGCCGGAAGCGAGGGAACGAACGGGCGTCGGGCGGCCCCCTCTCCCCCAGTTCGGCGCTCGCGGCGAGCGGGCCGCCGGGGAGGAGCGGCCCTGCCGGAAGAATCGCGCCGCCGAGTCGCGAAAGCCCGGGACCGGGCTTGCGGCGCCCGAGCCCGTACCGGGGGCAGGCCTCCCGGGACCCTCCGGCCGAGTCGGGCACGTTCCGCCGGCTGCCGCGGCACCGGCAGGCCGGAACGGCATCCGGTCTCCGGGACCGAGCGCCTCTTCGGCCGGGGGACGGGTCCCGAACTCAGGGACCGACGGGATAGGAGCCGAAGGCGAGCGCGGCGCCGGTGCCGTCGGTGGCCACCACCCAGGGAGCCTGGGGCGTCCTCCCGTAGCCGTAGCTCAGGAGCGTCGTGCCGAGGGCGTTCCGCTGGAGCTGCAGCGTCACCGTGTTGCCGGAGGTCACCGAAGAGACGATGTTGATCGGCGTCCCGTCGGAGGTCACCCGGTAGAGCACCGCATCGCCCCCCGTGATCGGCTTGTCGTAGGTGACGACGATCCGGCTCCGATCCGCCCCGTCGAAAGTGACCGAGACGAGCTGGGGGCCGATCGGCACGTCGAGGCCGTACGATCCCCGGAGAACGACCTGCGCCAGCCTCCGGCCCGCCTCCTTGTAACCCGGAACGTCGAGGTGGATCGTGTCGTTGCGGGTCAGGTCGACCAGCGCCGCGATCCCGGACAGAGGATCGGCCTCCGCCTGCTGGCGCTGCGCCTCCTGGATCGCCACCCACTGCGGCAGGTCGGCGTAGAGGTAGGTCGCCAGCTGGCAGTTCCCGAAGAACAGCTCCGGGTTGCCGAGGTCGTTTCGGTAGTTCGCGACGAGACGCTCGAGATCCTGGCGGTAGAGGTCCGTGCCGCGGCCGACATCCGACTCCCCCTGGTACCAGATGACGCCGCGGATCGGGTAGGCGTAGTTCTGCGCCAGCACGCGGTGGACCGACGACCCGTAGAGGGTGCCTCGGTTGGTCGGGTCGGAGTCGTCGCGCTGCCACTGCGTGTGCAGGTTCGTCCCTCCCAGGGGAGCGGGAATGACCGCCACCGGCACGCCGATCGCCGCCGAGACCTCCTTCGCGAAACGGAGCATCAGCGTGTGCTGGGGGAACTCCTTGCTGACCCGGTCGACCTGGTCCGTCCCGTCGTCCATCGGCTCGGCCGCCTGCTTCCAGACGTAGTCGTTGCCGAACAGGTGCACCTCCGGCACCGGAGGCTCGGCGTTGGCCAGCGAGCCGGAGTAGCCCGACATGTTCGACTGCCCGGCGGCGAGGAAGACGTCGCCGACCGCGATCGACAGGACCGTGTCGCTCCCGAGGATCTCGCCCGTCGTCGGATCGACGATTCGCGCCTCGAGATCGTAGTTGCCGCCGGCGGGGACGTCCGCGACCTCCACCGAGTCGGCCGCGCCTTCGGGGGCCGCCGGCAACGACCATTGCAGGTCGGCGTAGTCGAAGCCGGGCACGACCGCCCCGCTCGCGCTGTCCACCAGGCGCGCCTCGAGCCGCACCTCGCCGCTCGCCCGGTAGCTGAAGGGCAGCGGGACGGGAGCGGTGTCGGCCGGGCCGCGCTGGAAGAGCTTCCAGTCGTCCAGCGTATCGAAGGCCCGGTCGATCCGGAACGGGTCGGGCGGATGCAGAGCGACGCCGGTGACCCGCAGCGCGGGCCGCCGGCCGCCGTCGTGGTTGACGAGGGACAGGAGGCGGCCGCGCAGCAGGTGGTCGTCGCTCACGTCGAACTGCGCCGCCGGGTCCCATCCCGCGCCGTTCCAGGTGTCGACGTACAGCGTCGATGCGAGTTCGGGCCCCTTCCTCAGCCGGAGCCGCAGCCGGGTGGCCGCGGCGAGCGACTGCTGGCCGAGCGTCTGCAGGCTGTTGCCCTCGCGCTGGCGCACCTCGATCGTCCCGTCGCCGAGGATGCGGAACTGCAGCGCGCTCCCCGCGTCCTCCGCGTACGTGCCCTCCGACCACAGCTCGAGCGTCAGCGTCTCCCCCGCCAGATCGGCCGTGTCGAGGTAGACGTCGAGGTCCTGGAAACGCGTGTCGGCCGAGAGGCGGTCGAACAGATCGTTCGCGGTCGCGCCACCGTCGTAGGCCACCCCCTGGTCGCCGGAGTAGTCCCGCACCAGGAAGGAGGGCTCGGCCGCGCCGTCCTGCGTCATCCCGGCCGGCCGCTGGCCGGCGATGTCCTGCTCGAAGTCGTAGGTGCGCGGGTCGCAGGCGTCGCCGGCCCCGTTCCCGTCCTGGTCGAGCTGCTGCGGATTGGCCAGGCCCGGGCAGTTGTCGCGGTCGTCCCGCACGCCGTCGCCATCGTCGTCCCGGCAGGCGACGCGGGGCGCTCGGGCCGTCCCGTCGGATGCGTCACCGAGCGGACCTTCGCCGTCGGCGTTCCAGCCGGCGACGAGATACGTGAAGAGGACCGGCGGCACTTCGGGATCGGTGGCCTCCGTCAGCGGGGTGCGGAAGACGAAGCAGTCGAGGTCGCTGCCGTCCCGGGCGGTGCCGCGGTAGACGTTGTAGCTCTCCGCGCCCGCGGCGGCTCCCCAGCGCAGGGTGATCCGGTCGGCGTCGAAGCGCAGGGTCGGACCCACGTCCCCCGGTGGAACCGCCGGAGCGGACGCGGACGACAAGAACGCGACGAGAAGCGGGAGATGCCACCGGCGGCTCCGTCGGCCCAGCATCCGGAACCTCCTTCCCGGCCGGGCGGGACCCCGGCCCGCGGCCGTCTCCCGGCCTGTACGGCGAAGCCCGGCGCCCCGCAAGCGCGATCGGACCGGCGCGGGTGCGGGAACGGACTCTCCGGCGGCGGCGTTTCCCATACGGGCGTTCCCGGGACGGTCCGTCGCGGCCCTCGCCGCGGCGGGAACGGCCGGCCCGTCTTCCGGCGGGCCGAGACAGGCTCTCGGGACGACAACCGCAGGCGGGGCCCGCCGGACGGCCCCGCGGGATGGAAGGAGGCACAGCGATGGGTCGGTGCACGAAAGCACTCCGGTGGAGCCGGTGGGCGCTCGTGGCGGCGGTCCTGGCCGCCGCGGCAATCGCGCCGGTCGTGGCGTGCGGCGGCGAGAGGGACGTCGAGGCGTTCGTTATCGGGGCCGAAGGGGAGGGGGACGGCGCCTGGCTGGGCGTTCTCGTCTCTCCCGCGGAAGAGGGCGCTCTGGTGTCGGGGATCGCCGAAGGGAGTCCCGCGGCGCGCGCCGGTCTCGAGAAGGGGGACGTGATCGAGCAGGTCGACGGCGAGCCGGTGGGAGGGCCCGAGGACCTCGCCCGCATGATCGAGGCCCGGAAGCCCGGTGAGCGCGTCCGCCTCCTGATCAGACACGAGGGAGGGCAGACCGAAGAGGTGGAGGTGGAGCTGGCCGAAGCGCCGTGTGCCTTCGTCTTCCGCTGCCCCGGCGGAGTTCCGGGGCTCGCGGGCCTGGCGGAGCGGTTCGGCCGCTTCGGAAAGATGTTCGGCTGGACGCAAGGCCACTGCGAAGAGCGCCGGCACGCGTTCCTCGGGGTGGTTCCGATCGATCCGAGCGACGCCCTGCGGTCGAAATTCGGGGCGGAGCCGGGTGTCGGTGTCCTGGTGAACGAGGTGATCGACGACTCCCCCGCGCAGCACGCGGGGATCGCCGCGGGGGACCTGATCCTCTCGGTCGACGGCACCACCGTGACGAGCGCCCGGGAACTCCGGCGCGCCATCGCCGGGCACCGTCCGGGCGAGGAGGTGACGATCGGGCTCCTTCGCGACGGGAAGGAGCTGAGCGTGCGCGCCGAGCTGGCCGGGTCCGGGTGTGACGACCGGGCATCCTCGCCGGGCGCCGGAGGGCGATCGCCGGAGGAGATGGACGAGCAAGTCGAGCGCGCGTTGCGCGAGGCGCTCGATCGGGCGCGAGAGGCGCTGGAGAGGGCACGAGAACGCCTGCGGCGGAGATGGCGGGCGATCGATGACGGGCCGGCGACGACGACGCCGGAAGTGCTCGCGCTGCGGAGCATCTGATCCCCGCCCCGCCCCCCGAGCGCGTCGGGCGAGCGCGGACTCCGGCCGGCGACCGGCGGAGGAGAGGGTGCCGCCGTCCCGGCGCCGCGCTGGCAGGGTCCCGCCGCCCCGCGTATCTTCCGGGCACGGTGCACCGCCCGGGTGAGCAGCCGGCCGCCCCGCCCCGGAGGGGCGCGGCGCGCCGGACGTCCGTCGTCGGGGCGGCCATGGCGGCCGCAGCGGTGTGGTCCGCGGCGACGGCGGATTCGGGCGGAAACCCCCGGCTCGTTCTGGACACCGACCTCGGGCGCCTGACCCTCGAGCTCGCCGCCGACGCGGCACCGCGGACGGTCTCGCGCGTGGTGGCCCTGGCGGCCGGGGGTGCCTACGACGGCTCGGTGGTCTGCGAGTCGCGCGCGGGCGGGTTCGTCGTGCTCGGCTGCCTCCCCGAAACCCTTCCGGGCGAGGCGCCGAAAGCGGTCCCCTCCCCCGCCGGATGGCCCGACGAGATCGATCCGCGGGCCCTCGGTCTCGACCGGCGCCCCCTCGGTGGGCCGCGCGAGATCGACCTGCTGTGGCAGCTGGAGATCTACCCCCGGTATCTCGAACTGCTCGAGCGCGGCGAGCCGGTGCCGCCCGGCCTGGCCGGCCTGATCGCCAGGCTCCGTGCGGAAGGCACCGCGGCGACGAGGATCCTGCTCGGCAAGTCGCGGCTCTGGTACCTCCACGCGATCGGATTCGATTACCCGCTGCGCGGATCGGGTCTCCCCGTGCGCCGCGGGTCCGTGGCCACGGCCTCGGTCTGGCCGGGGGAGGCGGATGCTCGAATCCTGATCGCCCTCACCGACCTGCCGGAGCGCGACGGACGCGCCACCGTCTACGGCCACGTCGCCTCGGGCTGGCCGGCGCTGGCGGCGATCGCCGCCGCGCCGGTCGACAAGGATCACCGCCCCCGCGAACCGATCCGGATCCGTTCGGCCGCGCCCATCGCGGCGACGGCGGTCGCGAACGGAACGGTCCGCGACCCTGGAGGATCGTGAGATGACGCGTGTTCGTGGTGCCGCCTTCCTGGTTCCGCTGCTCGCCGCCGCCGCACTTCCCGCCCCCGCGGAGCGGCTCCTGCACGCCCCGCCCTCCCGCCCCGAGGGC
>RFHH01000124.1 GCA_003696075.1 Acidobacteriota bacterium | reverse complement strand
GGAGGTGGCATGGAACAGGCCGCATCTGCGCCCCGCCGGCGCGGCAGCGCACCATCGGGGAAGCACCTCCGGAACGTTGCCGGTGGGCGCTCTGCGTGTCAGTCTCGTGGTAGCCATGGGCGACGCGCCGTTCCGCCTCGTGTCGGAGTTCGAGCCTGCGGGCGATCAGCCGCAGGCGATCGAGCAGCTGGTTGCGGGCCTCGAGGAGGGACGCCGGGACCAGGTTCTGCTGGGCGTCACCGGCTCGGGGAAGACCTTCACGATGGCGCACGTCATCGCCCGGGCTGGCGTTCCGACACTCGTCATCGCCCACAACAAGACGCTCGCGGCTCAGCTCTTCCAGGAGTTCCGGCGCTTTTTCCCCGACAATGCGGTGGAGTACTTCGTTTCCTACTACGACTACTACCAGCCGGAGGCCTACGTCCCGCAGACCGACACCTATATCGAGAAGGAATCGACGATCAACGACGAGATCGATCGGATGCGGCACTCGGCGACCCGCTCCCTGTTCGAGCGGCGCGATGTCATCATCGTGGCTTCCGTTTCGTGCATCTACGGCCTCGGTTCCCCCGAGGCCTATCATGGCATGCTCGTGCTCCTCGAGCGCGGCGCGGCCTTCGGCCGGGACACGCTGCTCCGCCGCCTGGTGGAGATCCAGTACGAACGCACCGCGGGCGACCTGCGGCCGGGATCGTTTCGGGTTCGCGGGGACACGGTCGACATCTGGCCGGCGTACGACGATACGGCGCTGAGGGTCTGCTTTTTCGGAGACGAGATCGATACGATCCGGCGGATCGATCCACTGAGGGCGGTGCGTCTCGAGGACCTCCGGCGGGTCCCGGTGTATCCGAACTCCCACTACGTCACGCCGCGCGAACAGGTGGAGCGTGCGATCCGCGCGATCCGCGAAGAGCTCGACGCGCGCGTGGCCGAGCTCCGGGCTGCCGGCAAGCAGCTCGAGGCGCAACGCCTGGCCCAGAGGACCCTGTTCGATCTGGAGATGATCCAGGAGGTCGGCTACTGCCACGGGATCGAGAACTACTCGCGGCACCTCACCGGAAGGGCGCCCGGCGAGCCACCGCCGACGCTGATGGACTACCTGCCGGACGATGCGCTGCTGATCATCGACGAGTCCCACCAGACGATTCCGCAGATCCGCGCCATGTATCGGGGTGACCGGTCGCGGAAGGAAACACTGGTCGAGTGGGGTTTCCGGCTACCGTCCGCGCTCGACAACCGGCCGCTGACCTTCGAGGAGTTCGAAGCCATTCGGCCACGCACGATCTTCGTCTCGGCGACGCCGGGCCCGTACGAGCTTCAGCTTACCGGCGGCCGCGTGGTCGAGCAGGTGGTACGCCCCACGGGGCTGCTCGACCCGGTCGTCGAGGTCCGCCCGCTGACGGGCCAAGTCGACGATCTGCTCGAGGAGGTGAGGAAGCGGGCGGCCCGGAACGAGCGCGTCCTGGTGACGACACTGACGAAGCGGATGGCGGAGGAGCTGACGAATCACTATCGCGAGGTCGGCGTTCGCGTGTGCTATCTGCACTCCGATGTCGTGACTCTCGAGCGCGTGCGGATCTTGCGGGACCTGCGTCGCGGGGCTTTCGACGTACTGGTCGGGGTGAACCTGCTGCGGGAAGGCCTCGATCTCCCGGAGGTGTCGCTGGTCGCGGTGCTGGACGCGGACAAGGAGGGATACCTGCGGTCGGAGACCGCCCTGATCCAGACGATCGGGCGCGCCGCCCGCAACGTCCACGGCCGGGTGATCCTCTACGCCGACCGGATCACCGACAGCATGAAGCGGGCGATCGACGAGACGAACCGGCGGCGCGCGAAGCAGCAGCGTTACAACGAGGAACACGGCATCACGCCGGAGACGATCGTCAAGTCGATCGACGATGTCCTCGGGTCGGTCTTCGAGCGCGACTACGTCACGATTCCGGCGGCTCCGGAAGAGGAAGAGGAAGAAATGTCGCTGGAGGAGATCGCGCGCAGGATCAAGGAACTCGAGCGCGAAATGTTCGCTGCCGCGGCTGAGCTGGAGTTCGAGCGGGCGGCCGAGCTCCGGGACAGGATCGCGGTGCTCCGGGAACGGGAGCGGAGGGTGACCGTCGCGTGAGCGGATCGGGGCAGGTGCGGGATTCCTCCGGAGGACCGCCGCTTTCGCTGAGGGAACAGCTCGACGCTCTGCCGAAAGAGCCGGGTTGTTACCGGTTCCGGGGAGCGCAAGGGGAAGTGATCTACGTGGGGAAGGCGCGGTCTCTCCGATCGCGGGTCCGCTCCTATTTCCAGCCGGGAGCCCAGCATCCGCCCAAGGTGGCGGCGATGGTGGCGGAAGCGCGGTCGGTGGACGTGATCGTCACCGGCTCGGAGCTCGAGGCGCTGATCCTCGAGAACAACCTGATCAAGGAACATCGCCCCCGGTACAACGTTCTCCTGCGTGACGACAAGAATTTTCCATACCTGAAATTGACCGTCGGCGATCGGTTCCCGCGCGTGGTGCTCGTGCGCCGCCCGCGGGCCGACGGCCACGCCTACTTCGGGCCGTTCCTGCCCGCGAGCCACGCGTGGCGGACGCTGCGCATGATTCCGCGCTTTTTCCAGGTGGCCAACTGCCGCGTCCGTTTCGACGGAAAACAACGGCCCTGCCTGTACTACCACCTCGACCAGTGCCTGGCGCCCTGCGCCGGGAAAGCGGATCCGGCCGAGTACGCCGAGCGCGTGGCCCAGGTCCGGTTGTTTCTGGAAGGTCGCGACCGGGAGCTCTCCGAACGCCTGCGGCGCAGCATGGAAGCGGCGAGCCGCGAGCTCCGCTTCGAGGCGGCCGCGCGGTACCGCGACATGCTCGCGTCGCTCGAGCGGCTGGCCGAGCGGCAGCAGATGGCCTCGGTCGGGCTCGAAGCGGCCGACTTCTGGGCCGAGTACCGGGAGGGTGACCAGGCGGCCGTCGAGTTGTTCCGGATGCGCGAGGGTCGTGTCGTTGGGCGCCGGGAGTTCACCCTGTCGAACGCGCCCGAGCCGGAGCGGCTGTACGACGAGATTCTCCCGCAGTTCTATTCGGCCGAAGAGCCGCCGCCCGAGGTGGTCCTGCCGCGGCTGCCCGGCGAACCGGAGCTGATCCGCACCTTCCTCGGGCAAAGGCGCGGCGGCCCGGTTCGCCTGCGGGCTCCCACGCGGGGCGAGCGCCGGCGCCTGCTCGATCTGGTGGCGCGAAACGCGAAGCTCGCCTTCGAGGCGAGGTTCCGTGCCCGCCACGTGTTCGGGGTTCAGGTGCTCGAGGAGATCAGGGATCTGCTCGGCCTTCCCGAGCCTCCCTATCGGATCGAGGGCATCGACGTCAGCCACCTCGCTGGGAGCGAGCCGCGGGCCTCGGTGGTGGTCTTCGAGGGGGGCCGGCCGCGCAAGTCGGACTACCGGAGCTACCGGATCCGCTCGGCGGCGGGCGGCGACGACTACGCGGCCGTGCGCGAGGTCGTCACCCGGCGGTACGGCCGCCTCGCCCGCGAAGGCAAGCGGCTTCCGGATCTCGTTCTCATCGACGGCGGCCGCGGTCAACTCGCCGCCGCCCGGGAAGCGCTCGCGGCTCTCGACCTGGGGGACCTGCCGATCGCGTCGATCGCGAAGAGGGAAGAGGAGATCTTCGTCGATTCCGGGGGGCAGCCGCTGCTCCTCGGACGGGACGATCCGGCGCTTCACCTGATCCAGCAGGTGCGCGACGAAGCGCACCGCTTCGCTCTCCGGCAGCATCGGCGCGCCCGCTCGCGCCGGACGTTGGACTCCCCCCTCCTCAAGGTCCCGGGAGTGGGGCCGGTCACGGCCAGGCGGCTGCTCGAACAGTTCGGTTCGGTGGAGGGGATCCGGCGCGCCGGTTTCGAGGCCCTCGCGCGCGCGGTCGGCCGGGCGAAGGCCCGGGCGATCGTCGAGTCGCTGGCGGGCGGATCCTGAGCTTCACCACAGCCGGCAGCGGTGCGCCCGGGGAGGGCGCGGATCGTAGGCCTCGACCGCGACGGGGACATAGCGGAGGCGGCGCCCGGTCGCGGGGTCGTCGAGCCGGATCCAGGCCAGGTTCGGGTTGTCCTCCGCGAGGCCGAAGTCACGGCCCCAGACGAGGCCCAGGGCCTCGGCCGCGGCGCGGCTCAGATCCACGATCACTCCGGCCCGGCGGGGCTCCGGGCCGGGCCCGTAGTCGTTGACGCGGGCGACGACCTCCTGACCGGTCGGCCGCCCCGCCGCATCGAGACGGCGGACCCTCACCCAGCCGGTCCTCGCCTCCGGAACTCCGGCCGGCATCGCCACCGTCCGGCGCTCGTCCTCGAACACTTCGGGCCGCGGGCGGGGTCCGGTCACCGCGCGGAGGCGGCCGGAGAGGATCAGCTCGTGACGCCCGGCGCGCTGGAGGCGCATCAGGTCGCGATAGGCGCGCGTCCGGCGGCGGACGGCGCGCCAGCGTCCCTCGATGTATCGCTCGAAGGTGTTCCCCGCGTCCGACTCGAGATAGAAGGTCGCACGCCCCCGGTGCGGGTCGTAGGGGAAGTTCATCCCGGGGCGGATCCGGATGCGCCGGAGCGAGAAGTGCGCCAGCCGGGCGGCGAGGCCATCCCCGTCCTCGGTCGGTTCCTGGGCAGGCTCGGCGGTCCACGCGCCGGTCGCCGGATCGTAGACGGCGATCTCCGCCTCCTCCGGTTGCACGCCCGGCGGAAGCGCCATCTCGAAACGGGCCGGTCTCGTCAGCTGGAGGCCCTCCGGTCTGAGGTCGTAGACGAAGCCGGTCAGATCGGCCGGGTGGTGATCCCGGTAGCGCACGATCGTGACGGTCGTATCGCGAGGCAGTCCGCCGGGCGGAATGCGAAGGCGGGCGAGCCCCCCGGGAGCGGAGAGTTCCCCGCCTCGCTCGGCGCTCACCCGGCGCGACGTGCGATCGATCGGCTCGAGGTCGGCGGGGCCCGGCTCGGTCGAGCCGCGCGAGGCCGCAGCGGCGGGTGTCGGTGTCCGGCTCCACCGCCGAGGCAGGACGTAGCGACCGAAGGTCAGAAGGCTGGCCGCGAGAATCGCCGCGGCGATGCCGGCCGCGGCCCACTGCCGTCTCCTTTCCGCCCGACGATCGCTCACGAGGTCGAATGTAGGCCCGGAGCCGACGGTTGCCGGGCGAGGGAGCGGCGTGGCGTTCCGCTTTCGTCCCGCGGCTTGCGCCCCGTTCCGCGCTTTCCGAGGCGAGGGCGGACGGTCGAGGGCGAGCGTTGGCGGGTCAGGGGCCCCGCCGTATACTTCCCCGGCACGGCGGGCGCGGCGCCCGCCGGGGCGGCCGGATCGAAGGGCCGCCCGCGTTTCATTCGGACGGCGGCGCCCTGGACGACCCCATGACCCAACCCCACAGCACGAGCGGCGACGCGGCCGGCGTCGCGGACCGCGTCTACGAGGCCCATCCCGAGGCCTCTTTCACCCGCCTGGGGGACGACGGTCTGGTCGTGGTTCCGCGGGGTGCCTGGAACCTCGTCGTCAACGAAACGGCGATCAGGGTCCTCGAGCTCCTGGACGGCCGCCGGACCGTCGGCGAGATCGCCGATATCGTCGCCGAGGAATACGAAGGAGCCGATCGGGACACGATCCTGCAGGATCTGGTCGAAGTGCTCGAAGATTTGGCCCGGCGCGGCGCCGTCCGCCGCGCCGGACCGTGAGCGGCGAGCGCGGGCGGCCGGGGAGGACCGAAATGGCCACACCGTTGTCGCGCCTTCTGGAGCGGGCCTACGAAGAGTCGCGGCCTCTCACCGCCCAGCTCGAGCTGACCTACAAGTGCAATCTCCTCTGCTCGTTCTGCTACAACGCCCCCAAACAGCGGCGCGAGCTCGACGGCGACCAGTGGCTGGAGGTTCTCGACAAGCTCAAGCAGGCGGGCACGTTCAACGTCATCCTCACCGGCGGGGAGCCGATGTGCCACCGCGATTTCTTCCGCATCGCGGAAGGGGTGCGGGAGCGCGGTCTGGTCTTGAAGACGTACACGAACGGGGTGCTGCTCGCCGATCGCGCCCGGGCCGAGCGCTACGCCTCCCTGTCGCCGTTCCAGACCGAAATCAGCCTTCACGGCGCCGATGCCGCGACGCACGACCGGCTGACGGGAATCGCCGGTTCGTTCGACAAGCTGATGGTCGCGCTGGGGCACCTCTCCGATCTCGGTGTGAAGGTGGCGCTCAAGACCCCCATCACCCGGCTGAACCAGAACCAGCTCGAAGCGATCGACGAGATCGGACGTCGCTTCGGCTACCCGGTGACCTACGACACGAACATCACGCCGACCGACGACGGCGACCTGTCGCCGCTGTCGCTGGCGGCCGATCGGGAGTTCCTCGTTTCCTTCTTCGTGGAAAAGATGAAGCGGGGAGAGAAGGGGCTCAGGCCCCGGCCGGTGGCGAAAATGAAGCAAAACTGCGGGACCGGCCGGACGACGCTGACGATCGATCCCTACGGGGACATCTTCCCCTGCGTGGCGTGGCGCCGGCCCGTGGCCAACATCATGGAAGTGGAGGATCTCAAGGCGGCGTGGCACGGCGAGAACCCCACGCTGGCTTACGTCCGCAAGGTGGCCGATGAGGTGCCGAGGCGGACGCTCTCGGGGCGTCCGGAGGGGGGGTTCGCCTCCTTCTGCCCGGCGGTGGCGGAAAAGGAGACCGGCGACCCCTACGCCTTCTACCCCGCGGCCCGCGTCTCGGGTCTGACGAAGCTGGAAGCGGTGCGGCGCGTCCGGGGCAAAGAGGCGGACGAGGCGGAAGATCCTGTTGCAGACGGCGGCTCTCCGACGTAAAAGCATACCGACCTGACGGCGACCCGCACCGGTCCTCCCGGACTCGTCCGGACGGGTCCGGGGCTGAACGGAACACCGGGCGTGGAGCCCGGAAACCTCGACGAGGGAGAACGAGATGAAGAAGACCTACGAAAAGCCTCGCGTGACCTACGCGGAGAAGGTCGAAGCACGGGCGGTCGGCTGCGCGCGGCTCGACGCCGCCACCTGTGCGGACGGCCCGATCCAGAGCTGAGGCGGGTTCGACCGCAAGGGCGTCACGCGAAGAGGGCTCGGCGGGGGTCAGGTCCTCCAGGCGGGCCCGCGAAAGCATGCATGCGAAAGGCGGGCGGCTCCGGCCGCCCGCCTTTTTTGCCGCCCGCCTTCCGCTCCGGTCTCCGCGGCGCCTTCCGCAGGCAGCAGCCGAAACCGCGCCGCGATCGATGGCCGCAGGCCGGCCCCGCCACCGGCCGTTTCCGGGAAGAAGACCCCGCACCTCCGGACTCGGCCCGCTGCGCGGGGCCCGCGGGGGCGGCGTCTCCTTCGCCTTCGGCACGCCGGACTCGCCGGAAGAGCTTCTCCCTCCACCGGCCGCCCGGCTCCCGCGCGCCTTCCGGCCGCTCGCGGCCGGCCCCGCGCCGCTCGGGCGCCGTGGCCGGCACGAACGGCGGCCGCACCGGCACCGAGACCGGCCGCCGCCGGCGGGATGGCCACCTCCGCGGGCTGAGCCGGGCCAGAAGACGCCTGGCCCACCAGCCGGTCCGGGGGTGAAAGGGCCGGCGCACGCCGGACGGGCGGCCGGGGTGCGGACGCCGGAAGGATCGGGCGGTGCGCGTCCCGGAGGCGGCGAGCGAGACGGAGGAGCCCCGAAAAGCGGGCCCGGGGGCGCGAGCCCCATCGCCGAGAAGGCCCCTGGAAGCATGGACCCCGGAGGGGCCGGGCCGCCTCGTCGAGCGGTGCGAGCCGGCTGCCGGCCGACCGCCGGCTCGCCCGTCGGACGGAGCCGGGCTCGATCGGCCGGAAACCCTTCCCCTCGATCGGGACGCCGTCTCTCGCCAGCAGGGACCGGCCGCTCGTCGCGCGCGTCCGATCCGGCAAGCGCGGGAAGGTGCACCGACCGCGGTGCGCTCTCGCATCCCGGCCGCCGGGCGGTCGGGCCTGCGATTCCGGACGGCGCCGAGCCCGCGACTGCGGGCGGCAATGTCGGCCGCTCGGCGCGCGCCGCACCGCTCGGCGCCACCGAAGGTACCCCTCGGAAGCGGAGCGACGCCTTTCGAGGGCGAAGGGAGAGGGAGGGGTGCTTCCCGTTCTCCGTGCGGGAGCCGGAGGCGCTCCGGCACGCGCCGCGCACGGCCCGCGCGCGCTTCCTGCGGACCGGAGCGGACGGTCTCGCGTTCGTCCCGAAGACGACGGCGGAGGCCGGCACCGCGTTGCGCTCTCTTCGCCGGAGGCGACCAGATCCTCGTCAGCGGCGGCGACCGTTTCGCGTGCCGCGACGCCGCGGAGTTCATCGCGGATCGCTCCGGCGCCCGCGTGGTCGCGGCTCGGGCCGACATTCCGCTGGCCCGGGCGGACCGGGCTCTCGCGGCGATCGGATCGCCGCGTTCCCCCTCCCGGTGCTGGCCCGGCAGGGCCGTGTCACGGGCCCCACCGGCCCCGTGCCGCCCGTGGAGCGGATCGTGTTCCGTGTCGAGGATCGAGGCGGGAGCGTCCTCCCCGGCGCCGTCCATGGGAGGTGCTCCCTCGATGGTGCAACACGCCGCGCAACTCGATGAGAAACGAACAGTTCGGCGCGATTCCCGAGCATCGACCCCTTCGACAGCGGAACCCCCGATCCTCCATTGACCTCGGCGGGACGACGCACCATTGGGGATGCACGTGACGGTCGATGTGCCGGGAATGCTCGATCCGGATCTCGAGCGTCTCGGTACGAACGGCGGCACCGGGAACGCGCCCGGGAGGCCGCGGGCACGGAGAGGGGC
>RFHH01000123.1 GCA_003696075.1 Acidobacteriota bacterium | reverse complement strand
GGCCCGGATCGTCCCACGTGAGGACGAGGTCGGCTCCGTCGCGTTCGACGATCAGCCCCGTCGGGTCGGCGGGAAGCGTGCAGGGCTCGCGAACCGTCAAGAACTGGTTGACGGCGACGTTCGTCAGTTCCTGCACGGTGAGATGAGCATTGGGCCAGCGGATGCGGATCCGGTCGACGACAGCCGCCGAGCCGAGCCCGAAGTGCAGCTCGAGCGGACGCATCGGCCCCTCGTGTCCGTTGCCCGCCGCTACCTCCTGCGACTGCGTGACCCCGCCCGCCGTCACCTCGACCCTGGCTCCGATCGCGCTGCGGTTGGCGTAGCCGGGACCCCCCACGCCTTCGAGCTTGATGACGAGCCAGTTGTTGTCCGTACCGACGTCGTTCCGGTACAGGCGCAGTCCGGCGTTCGTCGTCACCAGCAGGTCCTCGTCTCCGTCACGGTCATAATCGAGCGGCGTGACGTATCCCGGTTCGAGGCCGGCGGTGTTGATCTCCCACAGCGCGGAGTCCCGCGTCACCGCGACAAAGGTGTGATCCGGTTGCTGCCGAAAGAGGTAGATGCGCGGGTTGCCGTAGCCGCTTTCCGTGAAAACGATGTCCACCAAGCCGTCGCCATCGAAGTCGAACCAGCTCGCGTAGTGGTCGCCGTGGTGGGTGAGGTCGGGGTCCTCGAGGTCGCGGCCGCTCATGCGCCAGAAGTCCCACGAAAACACCCCGTCGACGTTCCTGACCGGGGTCGAGTGAACCCCGCTCGCCCCCGCGCCGTCCCCGTGGGTCATGATCTCGAAGAAATCCAGCGTACCGTCGTTGTCGAAGTCGCGCGGCATCGTTCCGAAAGAGACCTTCTGGCCGAGAATGCCGCGATAGGGATCGTAGTTCGTCTGGTCGGCGACCTCGGTGAAAGTGCCGTCGCCGTTGTTCCGCCAGTGCCGGGGCAGGGACCAGAAAACGGTCCGGCTGTACGGAGGAGCGAAGAGATCGGCGTCTCCGTCGTTGTCCCAGTCGAACGCGGCGACGGCATACACACACGTCGTCTCGGCGTCCAGCCCGGCGGCCGAGGTGACGTCGGTGAAGCTCCCGTCGCCGCCCCCCTTGTAAAGGTGGTCGATGTTCATCGTCGCGTCCGGCTTGTACCAGGTGCCGATGAAAAGGTCGATGTTTCCGTCGTTGTCGTAGTCCGTGAAGACGGCCGCGGGCGTGTTCCAATTCGGCTCGAGATGGAAGGTGGAATTCGGAGAGAGGTGGAAGTGCGCCGTCCCGTCGTTGATGAGGAGATCGTTGGTTCCCTTGTTGAGCTCGTAGTTGCGGTGGAGATAGACGTTGGTGAAGACGTCGAGGTCGCCGTCGTTGTCGACATCGGCGAAAATCGCCGCGTCGGAGTGGCGGCCCTCGTTCGTGCCTTGGCGGTTATCGCGGATGCCGGAGCCGGCCGTGTGGTCGACGAACTTGCGGCTGAAGGGATCTGATGGGTTGTCGCCCGGCTCGTTGAGATAGAGCAGCTGCTTGTTCAAGACGTCCCCGGAGGCATGGTCGGGTTCGAGATGGATGAAGATGTCCGGATAGCCGTCTCCGTTCAGGTCACCGACGGCGATGCGGAAGGCCTGGACGCCGTCCAGTCCGGCTTCGGTGGTGACGTTGGTGAAGTAGGGCGGCGCCGGATCGGCGGCCCAAGCGGGAACCGCGGCGATGGCCGCAGCGAGGATCCGGAATGCGGTTCGGGCGGCTTCCGGGGCGCGCATGACCTCCTCCTCGCGGGCCGGAGGGCCCGCGTCGCCGGTCATATACGGGGGAAGAGGCCCGGGCGCCAACGGCAGGCGCGGCGCGCGGCGCTCAGAGGGGCACGCGGCGGAGCCGGAGAGCGTTGGCGATGACCGAAACGGAGCTGAAGCTCATCGCCGCCGCGGCGATGACGGGGCTCAGGAGCAGGCCGAAGAAGGGGTAGAGGACGCCGGCCGCCACCGGGACGCCGACCGAGTTGTAGAAGAAAGCGAAGAACAGGTTCTGCTTGATGTTCCGCATCGTCGCTCGGCTGAGGCGCCGGGCCCGGACGATTCCGCGCAGATCGCCCTTCACCAACGTCACGCCCGCCGACTCGATGGCGACGTCCGTTCCGGTGCCCATGGCGATACCCACGTCGGCCCGCGCGAGCGCCGGCGCGTCGTTGATGCCGTCGCCCGCCATCGCGACGATGCGCCCCTCTCCCTGGAGCCGCTCGACGGCGCGGGCCTTGTCCTCGGGAAGGACCTCCGCGATGACTTCGTCGATGCCGAGCTGCCCGGCCACCGACTCGGCCGTCACCCTGCTGTCCCCCGTGAGCATCACGATCCGGAGGCCTTCCTTGTGGAGCGCCTCGATCGCTTCGGGAGTGGTCGGCTTGATCGGATCGGCCACCGCGATCAGACCGGCGATGGCGCCGTCTTTCACCGCGTACATGACCGTTTGCCCGGCGGTACGCCGCTCCTCCGCGCGCGCGGCCCATTCTCCTGCCGGAATGCCGAGCTCCTCGAGCAGCCGCCCGTTCCCGATTCCGACCGTGCGGCCGCCGACCGCGCCGGTGACGCCCTTCCCCGGCAGCGACAGGAACGACTCGGGTGAGGAAAGCTGCAGCCCGCGCGAGGCCGCTTCCCGAAGGATCGCCTCTCCGAGGGGGTGTTCGCTGCCGCGCTCGAGGCTTCCGGCGAGGGCGAGAAGCTCGTCCGGCTCGACGCCCGGTGCCGGGTCCACACCGACGACCTGCGGGCGCCCCTCGGTGAGCGTTCCGGTCTTGTCGATGACGAGTGTGTCGACCTTCCGCAGCGTTTCGATCGCCTCCGCGTTCTTGAACAGCACGCCCATCGTGGCTCCGCGCCCCGTGGCCACCATGATGGAGAACGGTGTGGCGAGGCCGAGCGCGCAGGGGCAGGCAATGATCAACACGGCCACCGCGTTGATCAGAGCATGCGCCATCCGCGGCTGGGGCCCGAACAGCCCCCAGACGACGAAGGTCGCCGCGGCCACGAGGATCACGGCCGGCACGAAGTACGCCGCCACCAGGTCCGCGAGCCTCTGGATCGGGGCGCGGCTCCGCTGCGCTTCGGCCACCATCGCCACGATCCTCGCCAGGAGCGTGTCCGCTCCGACCTTCTCGGCGCGCATCAGGAGAGTTCCCGAGCCGTTCACCGTCGCCCCGATCAGCGGATCGCCGGGCCCCTTCGCCACCGGCATCGGTTCCCCCGTCACCATCGATTCGTCGACGCGGCTCGAGCCCTCCAGCACGACGCCGTCCACCGGAATCTTCTCGCCGGGCCGCACGCGGAGGACGTCGCCGACCCGGACGGCCTGGAGCGGCACGTCCTCCTCGGATCCGTCCTCTCCCACCCGCCGCGCCGTGGCGGGTGCGAGCGAAAGCAGCGCCCTGATGGCCGCGCCGGTGCGGCTTCGCGCGCGCAGTTCGAGCACCTGGCCTAGCAGGATCAAGGTGACGATCACGGCAGCCGCCTCGAAGTAGACCGCCACCTCTCCGCCGGCCGAGCGGAACGAGGGAGGAAAGATGCCGGGGAAAAGGGCCGCCACCACGCTGTACGCGTACGAAACGCTCACGCCGAGCCCGATCAGCGTGAACATGTTGGGGGAACGGAGCGCGAGGGAACGCACGGCCCGCTGGTAGAACGGCCAGGCGGCCCACAGGCAGACCGGGGTCGCCAGTACCAGCTCGAGGAACGTGCGCGCGTGACCGCCCAACAGCCGCGAGATCGGCCGGCCAGGCAGCAGATCTCCCATGGCGAGCGCCACGAGCGGAACCGTGAGCGCGAGGGAGAACCAGAAGCGGCGGCTCATCTCGCGAAGCTCGGGGTTCGGGGGCTCCCCTGCCTCGAGCGCTCGCGGTTCCAGCGCCATCCCGCACTTGGGACAGGTTCCGGGGCCGTTCTGCACGACCTCGGGATGCATCGGGCAGGTCCACTCGGCCGCTCCCGGCACGGGGCCCGCCGCCACCGGTTCCAGCGCCATCCCGCACCTCGGGCAGTCACCCCGATCGGGCTCCCGGACTTCCGGGTGCATGGGGCAGGTGAACTCCCGCGCCGGGCCGGCCGCTTCCCGCTCGACGCTCTCGGCCGGTTTCAGGTAGCGCTCGGGGTCGCGCCGGAAGCGCTCGCGGCAATGTTCGCAGCAGAAGTAGTACACACGCCCCGCGTGCTCCGCGTGATGCTCGCGGGTGGACACCGACATACCGCAGACGGGATCGATGAACCGCTCCCGGCCCCCGGTCTGGCCGTGGCAGCAGCTCCCGTGCGCTCCGTGCTCCATCGTCGCGCTCCTTCCGGCGACGCCTGCTGCAAGCGCTGTGCCGGATCCTCGCCCCCCGGCGACCCGCGTCGCGCGGGCGTCCGGCGGCGACCGGTGACCGCGCCAGCCAGCGGCTGTGACCAGGTAGGTTACACTCGGCGGTCGATGAGTTCCCGGAGGAAGCGCGAGGCGGCCGCGAGGCCGGAGGCCGAGCGGACGATCGGACGCCGGCTGGCGGCCGCGTTCGGGACGGTGGCGGTCCTGTCCGTCACCCTCGGGGCCGCGTTGCTCCTGCTCGTGGCGCACGTGTCGGGACTGGTCGGCGAGATGCGGCGGGACGAAACGGCGATCAAGGCCAGCCTGACGCTCGCGGCCGCGGTGCGCGAACAGTACATCCACCAGGCGCACTGGATGCTCTCGCAGGAGGCGGAACATCTCGGCCACTACGAGGACTGGCTCCGGAGCGTGCGCTCGGCGGCGGCCACGCTCCGTCCCCTCCTGCCCCCCGACAGGATCGCCCGCCTCGAGCAGATCGAGAGGGACAGCGGCGCTCTCGACCGACTGTTCCGCGAGCGGATCGTGCCCGCGGTGCGCGAGGGACGCCGTGACGATCTTCTCGCGGCCCACGCCGAGGCGGAGCGCCTCTCGTCGATGGCCGCCCGGCGCGCGGATGCCCTCGCCCGCTCCGTGGAGCTCGACATGGCCGGGATCCACCGCCGCGCGACGAGAGCCACCACCGTCGCGCTCGCGCTCGGAGTCGCCGGGATGCTCGGGATCCTGCTGCTGTCGGCTTACTTCACGATCCGGCTGCGAGAGTCCGTACTGCGCCCGCTCGAACGGCTCGCCGTGGCCGCGCGCCGTCTCGGCTCCGGCGATTTCTCCGTGCGCGTGGGACCCCTGGGCCGCGGGGAACTCCGCGCGGTGGCACGGGCGTTCGACAGCATGGCGGAGGAGCTGCAGGACCGGGAGCGGCGATTGGTCGACAGCGAGAGGATGGCGGCGATCGGGCAGCTCGCTGCCGGCGTGGCCCACGAGATCAACAATCCCATCGGGATCATCCGCGGGTACATCAAATCGATGGACCGGGACTCGCTGCCTCCGGGGTTGCGCGAGGAGATCGAGATCATCGACGACGAAGCCGCCGCCTGCCAGAGAATCGCGGAGGATCTCCTCGCGTACGCCCGCACCCCCAGCCTGCGCCCGCAGGAAGTTCCCATGCACGATCTCATCGAGGACGTGGCGCGGCGCCTGAGCGCGGCCGGCGGGTTGCGCCCGCGCCTTCGGCTCGATCTGCGGCCCGGGCGGGTGCACGCCGACCCCGAACGGATGCGGCAGGTCTTGCAGAATCTGGTCCGGAACGCCGCCGAGGCGGGTCCCGAGGCCGAAGAAATCGAGATCTCGGGAGGACCGCTGCCGGGCGGCGGATACGAGTTCACGGTTTCCGACAGGGGAAAGGGGATCAGCGAAGAGGAGCGCGTGCGCGTGTTCGAACCGTTCTTTTCCCGCCGGGCGGGGGGCAGCGGCCTCGGCCTCGCCGTCTGCCGCGGCATCGTCGGCGCCCACGGCGGCACCATCGCCGCGGAGCCCCGCCCGGGGGGAGGCACGACCATCAGAGTCCGCCTTCCGGCCGCTCGGAGGCCAGAACGATGACGGCCGAGGGACAGGACCGGCCCCGCGTGCTCGTCGTGGACGACAAGCGGAACATGCTCCGCCTGATGGAAAAAGTTCTCCGCGGCGATGCAGATGTGCTTCTCGCGGCCAGTGCGGGGGAGGCGCTCCAGAGGCTGAGAGAAGAACGCATCGACGTCGTGCTCTGCGATCTCCGCATGCCCGACGGCGACGGGATCGAGGTGCTGCGGGCCTGCCGTCGAGTGCAGCCCAACGCCGAGTTCGTTTTGATGACGGCTTACGCTACGGTGGGCACCGCGGTCGAGGCCCTCCGGCTCGGTGCGTACGACTATCTGACGAAACCGGTCGATCCCGAGCAGGCGAGGGAGGTGGTTCTTCGGGCGGCGGGCCGCGCGGCCGTGTCGGCGGGTGAGCGAATCGAGTCGCTGCCGGGGGTCATCGGCGGTTCGGAGCCGATGCGGCGGCTTGCGGAGCTGGTCCGCCGGCTGGCGAAGAGCGATGCCACGGTTCTCGTGCTCGGCGAGACGGGGACCGGAAAGGAGCGGATCGCGCGGGCGCTCCACCAGCTCAGCCCGCGGGCCCAGCATCCGTTCGTCGCGGTCAACTGCGCCGCCATCCCCGCGGATCTCCTCGAAAGCGAGCTGTTCGGCCACGCCCGCGGCGCGTTCACCGGGGCCACCGGCGAGCGCGCCGGCCTGTTCGAGCGCGCCCATCGCGGCACCTTGTTCCTGGACGAGATCGCGGAGCTGAGGTCTTCGCTGCAGGCGAAGCTGACGCGGGCCCTCGAAGAGAAAGCGGTGCGCCGGCTCGGGGAATCGGCAGAGCGACCGGTCGACGTGCGGATCGTCGCGGCGACCCACCAGGATCTGGAAGGCATGGTCGCTCGCGGAACGTTTCGCGCGGACCTGTGGTACCGGCTGAACGTGGCGCAGGTCCGCGTGCCGCCGCTGCGGGACCGTCGGGAGGACATCGAACCGCTCGCCGTGCACTTCCTGCGAGCCTGCCAGGACGCGGCGCCGGCCCGCCGTCTCCGCGGGTTCACCGCGGCGGCGCTGCAGGCTCTCCACGATTACGACTGGCCCGGCAACGTGAGGCAGCTTCGCGCGGCGGTGGAACGGGCGGCGGTCGTCGCCGATGGGGAGAGGGTGGACGTCGGCGACCTGCCGCCCGAGATCGTCGGGATAGCGGCGGAAGAACCGTCCGAACGCGAACTCGGCGATCTGACGTGGCAGGAGGCGGTGGAGCAGGGGCGCCGCGAGATCGCCCGCCGCTATCTCACGGCCGTGCTTCGCCGCTACGGTGGCCGCGTGGCGGACGCGGCGGCCCACGCGGGTGTCGAGCGCGAGAGCTTCTACCGGCTGATGCGGCGGTACGGGGTCCGCGTACCGCCCCCCGGCGAGAGCAGCTGAGCGGCGCGTCCGATCAGCCCTTCTCCACCCGGAACTCCACGAACCCGTTCACCGTCCCCCCGCTCGCGTTGTCTCTCACCTTGATCTCGAGCCGGTAGTCGGTGGCGGGGAACTGCTCGACGATCGGCAACTCCCAGGCGCGCACCGCCCCCTCCTGGTGTGCCATCACCTGAGGACGCCCGGCCCGGATCCAGCCGGCGGAGAGGTTGGCCGGGTTCTTCAGGTACAGCTGGTAGGTCACATCCACGTCCACCGATTCGCCGCCCGCCCCGAGGACGATGTAGAAGATCTTGACGCTCTCTCCGGGATGGAAGACGTTGCTCGACCGCGGCACGACCTCGAAGCCGCTGACGTGGAACGGACTGGGCGGCTCGTCCGGGCCGACCCTCCGGAGGCTGTCGGCGAGGATCACCTCGGAAAGGCGCAGTTGGTCCGCCGCGACCCGCGGGATGAGGACCCGCCCCGCGAACCGCGGGACGAGGTTCCCGTCCTCTCCGGCCAGACCGGCGACGACCGCATAGCGCCCAGGGGGGAGCGACCGGGCGGCCTGCGCCACGAGACCGTCGCTCGTCTCGCGCACCTCGAAGGGGAAGTCGTCGCTGCCCAGGACCAGGGCGTCGTCGGAATCCACGGGCCGGAGCATGGCGACGATCCGCGAACCCTCCGGCGGGGCCGCGTCCAGCGACAAGGTGAGGCTGGAGAAGGTGGCCCCCTCCTCGGCGGGGTAGTGGTGCCACGACGCCTGCCACGCCGTCCCGGTGTCCACCGGCTCGCCCGCGAGCACCTGCCCGGTGGCCTCCCACAGCGGAATCTGCCACGGGTAGGCAGCGGCGGGTGGAGCCGGCTGTTCGGCGGTGTCAGCGGGCACCGGGGCCGGCTTTTCGCACGGAGTGTCGGGATAGAAGAGGAGTGTCAGCGCGTCACAGCGGCCCAGCGGGTCGACGCGCGGGGGATTCTCGGTGTTCCCGTACGCGACGGTCCGCTGCTTGTCCGCTGCGGCTGCCGCCAGAGCCAGAGCCGCGCAGGCGGCCAGGACGGCGGTGCTCCACCGAGGGATCCGGGAAAGGCTCGTCTTCGTCACGCTCGGACCTCCGGTGCGGAAGACTACACCAGATCCGGCCGTTGCGGCGAACCGGGTCCGGCTGATCTGGACAGTGCCGGGGTCCCGTGAAAAGATAATCGGCCCAGCCGGATCGTTTTCGGCGTACGCCGCAGCGTGGCCGGAGCGCTTTCCGGTGCAGGAGAACGCGATGTCCTCAAGACGCGTGCGACCGTCTCTTCTGCCCTTGCTTTCACTCGGCCTTTCCCTCCTCGCGGCGGCCGGACTCCCCGCGGCCGGAGTTCCCGCCGCGCCGGAAATTCCCAAGGAGGTTCGGAGAGCGCTCGACCGCCTCATCGACGACAAGATCAAGCAGATCGGCGAGCAGAAGAACGAGGCGGGCGAGACGTTCCAGCGGGGCTACTGCGCCAAGAACTACCGGCCGGCGGAGGGCGGCGGGTACCGCGTCACCCTGTACAAGGACGTGATCACTGCGCCGAAGGAGATGAAGCGCGAGCGTTACGAGCTGATCCTCGCGCCCGGAGAGGACGGCGACTGGCGGATCGCTTCGGAGGAGAAGG
>RFHH01000122.1 GCA_003696075.1 Acidobacteriota bacterium | reverse complement strand
GGCCGAACTCCGCGACCGGGAGGGCGGGGATGCGTGACCTCCGCCGCGACGGCGGCGACCGCGCCGTCGAGTTCGAACTCGATCTCCCCCGGCTGGCGCTCCTCGCGGCGCTGGCCGCTGCCGGTCTGCTGGGGGCGTTCTGGCTGGGCCGGGCGACCGCGCCCGGAGGGGGGCGGGGAGACCGGCCGATCGGCGCCAGCGCTCCCGCCCCGGTCGACGGGGGCGACGTCTCCGCGGGGATGACGCTGTTCGACCGGGAGGGCGTGGGCGGTGCGGCGCCGGAACCGTCGCGACAGGTGGTGCCGCGACCCGTTACCGAAGGTGGCTACGAGATCCAGGTCGCCGAGGTCGCGGGACGGGCCGAGGCGGAGCGGCTCCGCGCGGAAGTGCGGGCTCTCGGTTTCCCCGCCCTGCTCGTGCGCTCGGAGAACGGGCGGTACCGGGTGGCCGCCGGACCGTTTCCCGACCGGCGCGCGGCCGAGGAAGCGGCCGGCCGACTCGCCCGGAAGCTCGGACGCCCGCTTCAGGCGCCGTGACGCCGGCCGGGCGGCGTGCGCTCCGTGCCGCGGCGGCCCCGCTCGCGGGGGCCGGGCTGGCGCTGGCGTTTCCCCGGCCGGGCTGGAGCGCTCTCGCGGTGCCCTCCCTGGCGGTTCTCTTCGCCCTCGCCGGGAGCGCTCGGCCGCGCCGGGCGGCGGCGGAGGGCTTCGCCGGCGGCTTCGTCTTCTTCTCCCTGCTCCTCAGGTGGTTCGCGGCGGTGATCCTCGAACACACCCCGCTCGGGGGCGGCGCGGCCGCCGGGGCGGTCCTCGCTTCCGGGGCGCTGCTCGCCGCCGGGTGGGCGGCCGCCGCCTGGCTCGCCGCGCGAACCGGCCCGGGGGCGGCGCTTGCGTCCGCCGCCATTCTCTGGGTGGCGTACGAGCGCCTCCGGGAAGCGGTGCCGGCTCCCTTCCCGTGGGGCGTTCTCGCCGCCGCGTTCGCGGGGTCCGCGCCGGGGCGCGTGCTGGCCCGGTCGGTCGGTTCGGCGGGAATCTCGCTGCTCGCCGCCTCGCTGGCGGCGGTCCTGGCGTCCTTCCTCCTGCGGCGCCCGCGGCGGTTCGCCGCCGCGCTGGGCTGGGGGGCGGTGGCGCTCGCCGCGGCGGCGGCGGGCCTGGCGCTTCCGGCGGGGCAGCGGGAGCGGGCGCGCGTCGCCGTCGTCCAGGGCGCGGTTCCGGCGGAGGCGGCGGCGGTTGAGAAATTCGAGGTCTACGCCGGCCTGACCCGGCGCGCCGCGGCGCGCGGCGCCCGCCTCGTCGTCTGGCCCGAGTCGGCGACGGGTCTGAGGATCGACGCCGACCGCGCCTACCGGCGGGCCGTGGAGCGCCTCGCCGCCGAGACCGGGACCGACATCCTCCTCGGGAGCGTCACGGGCCGCGGATCGCGCTGGTTCAACAGCGCCGTGCTCGTGCGCGCCGACGTGGGGATGGCGACGGTCTCGGCCAAACGCGTCCTCGTCCCGTTCGGGGAGTACCTCCCGCTGCGCCCCCTTCTGGGCGAAGTTCCCGCCCTCGCGGCCGAGGCGGGCGATTTTTCTCCCGGCGCTTCGGCGGTGCTTCACCCCGCCCGTGTCGGGCGGATCGGCGCGCTGGTCTGCTACGAGGCGGTGTTCCCCGGTCTGGCCCTCGAGTTCGCGCGCGAGGGGGCCTCGTTTCTGGCGAACCTGACCAACGACACGTGGTTCGGCTGGACGTCGGGACCCTTCCAGCACCTCGCCCACGCGGTGCTGCGGGCGCCGGAGACGGGGAGGCCCTTGCTGCGGGCGGCCAACGGCGGGATCTCGGTGATCGTCGACGCGGACGGCACGGTGGAGGGGCGGCTCGGCCTCGGAGAGCGCGGCGTGATCGTGGCCGACGTGGCGCCGGGCGGCGGCGCGCCGGTGGGCGCCGCGGTGGGACGGGCCGTCGCGTGGGCGTGTGTTATCCTCTCGTTCGCCCTGCTCGTCAGCGGCGTCCGGCACGACCGGTCCGGCCCACCTCGCCGGGCGCCGGCCGGCCTCCCCGAACGACCCGGTCACCCCCCGGAGCGCCCCGATACGGCGCCGGATGGATGCGAGCATGCGTGAAGACCTGATCCAGCGGTGGGAATCGATCAAGGAGCGGCTCGAGCCGCTCAGGGGGTTCCTTTGACACCTCCGAACTGACCCGCCGCATCGAGGAACTCGACGCGAAGCTGTCGGACAGCGAGCTCTGGAACGACCCGGCGCGGGCCGCCGAGTTGAACCGGACGCGCGCCAGGCTGGCCGTGGAGCGGGAGCGAGGGGATCGGGTCCGGCGGGCGGTCGAGGACTGCGAAACGCTCCTCGAGCTGGCGCGGGAGGGGGAGGCGGTGGACGACGCCGACCTCGAAGCGGCAATCGGCGAGGCCGACCGCGCGCTGGCCGAGCTCGAGGTGGCGAAGATGCTCTCCGGCGAGGACGACCACCGGAACGCCATCCTCTCGATCCACCCCGGGGCGGGCGGTGTGGACGCACAGGACTGGGCCGAGATGCTGCTCCGGATGTACCTGCGCTGGGCGGAGCGGCGGAACTACAAGACGGAGCTGGTCGACCGGCTCGAGGGCGAGGGGGCGGGGATCAAGAGCGCCACCTGCCGGATCATCGGGCCGGACGCCTACGGCTGGCTCAAGTCGGAACGCGGGGTCCACCGCCTGGTCCGGATCAGCCCCTTCGACGCCCAGGCGCGCCGCCACACGGCGTTCGCTGCCGTCGACGTGATTCCCGAGGTCGATGACGACATCGAGATCACCATCGACGAGAAGGACCTGCGCATCGACACCTTCCGCTCCTCCGGGGCGGGCGGCCAGCACGTGAACGTCACGGACAGCGCCGTGCGCATCACGCACCTTCCGACCGGGATCGTCGTCACGTGCCAGGACGAGCGGAGCCAGCACCGGAACCGGGAGAAGGCGCTGAAGATGCTGCGGGCGCGGCTCTACGAGAAGGAGGTCCGCGAGCGGGAGGAGAAGCGCCAGCAGGAGGCGGGGGAGAAGGTCGAGCACAGCTTCGGCAACCAGCTCCGCTCCTACGTCCTCGCCCCTTACCGGATGGTGAAGGATCACCGGACCCGGTACGAGACCGGGGACGTGGACGCCGTGCTGGACGGCGATCTGACGCCGTTCATGAAGGAGTGGCTGATCCAGCAGGCGAAGGGCCGCGACGGCTGAGCGGTTCCGCCGGGCGGCGGCGGGTTGACCCGCGCCGGGGGCGCTCCTATAACTCACCGCAGGCGCGCCAGTTGCGCCGGGGGCGCGATCTGCGCGGCCCCGGGCGGGCGGGCGGAGAGGCCGCCGTGCGGGAACGGATCGAGCTGGACCAGCGATCGAAGGACTCGCTGGAGATCATCATCCAGCAGCACGTCCGGACGGGAGAGCCCGTCAGCTCCCGCGCCGTGGCGCGGCTCCACCCCGAGCGCCTGTCGCCCGCCACGATCCGCGCGCTCATGGCCGACCTGACGGAGATGGGCCTTCTGGCCCAGCCGCACACCTCGGCTGGCCGGGTGCCCACCGACCGCGGATACCGGTACTTCGTCGACGAGATCCTCTCCCGCAAGCAGCGCCTGCCGCGCCGGGAAGTGAGGCGCATCGAAAGGCTCCTCCTCTCCGCGCGGGAGATCGAGGAGCTACTGGCCCGGGCGGGGAAGCTCCTCGGCGAGCTGACCGGGGAGGTCGGGGTCGTGCTGGCGCCGGACCTCGAGCAGGCCGTCGTCGAGCACGTGGAGTTCGTCCGGATCTCGGCGCGCCGCTTCGTGGCGGTGATCGTCAGCCGGCCGGGCGTGGTTCTGCACCGGGTGCTCGACAGCGACGTCGATCTTTCCCAGAGGCAGCTCGACCGCCTGTCCGCCTGGTTGCGCGAGCAGTTCAGCGGCCTGACGCTGCCGGAGGTCAGGAGACGGCTTCTCCAGGCGCTCGAGCGCGACCGGGAATGGATCGAGACGATCGGGCGCCCCAGCTTCATGGCGCTGTCGGAGCTGATCGAGCGGGCGATGCGGGAGGGGAACGAGCTCATCCTGGAAGGAACCTCCCACCTGCTGAGCAAGCCGGAGTTCTCGGACATCGACCGGCTGCGGGAGGTGCTGGAGACCTTCGAGGAGCGGGCGCGCCTGCTCCGCTTGCTCGACTCGTGTCTGAGCAGTCAAGGGGTGAGGGTGATCATCGGGTCTGAAGCGGACGATCCCGGATTGGCGCCGATCTCGGTCGTCGCGAGCCCGTACCGCGCGGGACGGGCGATGCGGGGCCTCGTCGGCGTGCTCGGCCCCCGGCGGATGGAGTACGCGCGCGCGGTGGCGCTGGTCGACCACTTCGCGCGAACCATGAGCCGGGCCTTGAGCGGTGAGGAGAGCCGCGAAGATCAGGAGGAGGAGTGACCCGAGGACCCTCGGACGACGAGACCGGAATCGAAATCCTCGAAATCGTCGGCTACGAGCGGGACGACGACGAGCCTCGGCGCCCGCGGAGCGAGGGCTCCGGAGCCCAGGAGCCGGGACGCCTGAGCGAGGTCGTGGTGCGGCTGTCCCGGGCGCGTGAGGAGGGCCGGGCGGCGGGGATCCGGCTCGTCCTCCAGAAATTGCTGCCGGCGCTCGACGCGCTCGAGGCCTGCGTCCGGCAGGAGCCGGACCGCCAGGCGCTCGAGCACGCGGTGCGGGTCGCGCTGCGCCAGATCTGGGACGTCTTCCGCGAGCACGACCTGGAGCGGATCGAGGGCACGGGCGTGCCGTTCGATCCGGCGGTCCACGAGGCCGCCCAGGTGACGCCGACCGACCGGGTGCCACCCAACACGGTGCTCGACGTGCTGCGCGTCGGTTACGCGCTGGCCGGGGCCCTCGTCCGGCCGGCGCTCGTCCGTGTGTCGGCGGCACCGGGAGCCCCGACCGGGGATGCACCGTTCACCGGCCGCATCGGACCGTCCGCCCCCGGGCGGGCCCCGGGGGACGGGGACGCCGGCGGGAGCGACGATGACGGGGAGGCGAGATCATGAGCCGCATCGTGGGGATCGACCTCGGCACGACCAACTCGGTCGTCGCCGTGATGGAAGGTGACAAGCCCGTCGTCATCCCGACGAAGGAGGGGAGCCACACCGTCCCCTCGATCGTCGCCTTTTCGCGCCGCGGGGAGCGGCTGGTCGGCCCGCTCGCGAAGCGGCAGGCGGCCACCAACCCCGAGGGGACCTTCTACGGCATCAAGCGGCTGATCGGCCGGAAGCGCGACGACAAGCACGTGGAGGGTGTCGCCAGGCACGTTCCGTACGCGATCGTCGCGGCGCCGAACGGCGACGCCCACGTGCGGGTCGGCGACCGCGTCATCAGCCCGCAGGAGATCTCGGCGGCGGTCCTGGCCCACCTGAAAGAGAACGCTGAGCAGTACCTCGGGGAGAAGGTGCAGGACGCGGTCATCACCGTGCCGGCCTACTTCGACGACACCCAGCGGCAGGCCACCCGGGACGCCGGGCGGATCGCCGGGCTGAACGTGCTGCGGATCCTCAACGAGCCGACCGCCGCGAGCCTGGCCTACGGCCTGCTCGGCGAGGAGGAGACCGAGAAGGTCATCGCCGTGTACGACCTGGGCGGCGGGACCTTCGACATCTCGATCCTCAGGCTGGCTCAGGGCGTGTTCGAGGTGCTCGCGACCGCGGGCGACACCTTCCTCGGCGGCGAGGACTTCGACCAGCGGATCATCGAATGGCTGGCCGCCGGATTCAAGGAGCAGACGGGGGTGGATCCGCTCGCCGACCGGCTGGCTCTGCAGCGGCTGAAGGAGGCGGCCGAGAAGGCGAAGTGCGAGTTGTCGCGCGAAACGCAGGCCGATATCCAGCTCCCCTTCCTCGCCACCACCCCGAAGGGCCCCACGCACCTGAACACGACCCTCACCCGGGAGAAGTTCGAGGAGCTGGTCGCCGACCTGGTGGAGAAGACCCGCCGGCCGTGCGAGGAGGCGCTCGAAATGGCGGGGCTGAGCCCCTCCGACATCGACGACGTGCTGCTCGTCGGAGGGCAGACCCGCACCCCGCTGGTGCAGCGGATGGTCCAGCAGATCTTCGGACGCGAGGCCAACAAGGACGTGAACCCGGACGAGGTCGTCGCCCTCGGGGCGGCGATCCAGGCGGGCATCCTGTGCGGCGACGTCAAGGAGATCGTGCTGCTCGACGTGACCCCGCTTTCGCTGGGTGTCGAGACCCGGGATGGCGGGTTCATCAAGATGATCGAGCGCGGGGCCACGGTTCCTTGCCGGCGGAGCCGCGTCTTCACCACGACCGCGGACAACCAGACCAAGGTGGAGATCCACGTCCTGCAGGGAGAGCGCGAGATCGCCGCGGCGAACAAGAGCCTGGCCCGCTTCGAGCTGGTGGGCATCCCGCCGGCCCCACGAGGCACGCCGCAGATCGAGGTGACCTTCGACATCGACTCGAACGGGATCGTCTCCGTCTCGGCCAAGGATCTGTCGAGCGGCCTCGAGCAGCAGGTGGTGGTCACCCCGACCTCCGGCCTGACGCCCGAGGAGATCGAGCGGGCCATCGCCGAGGCGGAGATGTTCGCGGAAGAGGATCGCCGGCGGCTGGCCGCGTCCCGGGCCAAGGCCCGCCTGGAGGGCCTCCTGGAGACGAACCGGCGAACCTACAAGGAGTTCGAGCAGCTCCTCTCGCCCGAGCAGCGGCAGGAGATCAAACAGGTCTTCGCGCGCTGCAAGACGGCGCTTGCGAGCGAGGATGCGACGGCCATCCAGCAGGCGCTCGACATGCTCGGCGACGTCGCGCGGATCCTGTCCGACGTCGCGCTGTACGACCCGACGTCGGTGAAACTGAAGTGACCGCGGGCGGGTGCGCCCCCCGGCGGCGGCTGCTAGCCTGACCACTTCGCGGACGCGCCCGCGGTCCGGCCGGGCGCCGCTCCGGGCGGGCCGGCTGGCGCGCCCCCACTGCGGGCGGATCGCCGGAAGCGTGCGAGCGTGAGCGGAAAGCGCGACTACTACGAAATCCTCGGTGTGGCGCGCGATGCCACGCCGGAGGAGATCAAGAAGGCGTACCGGCGCCGCGCGCTCGAGCTGCACCCCGACCGCAACCCGGACCGGAAGGATGCGGAGGAGCGGTTCAAGGAGCTGTCGGAGGCCTACGCGGTCCTGAGCGACCCGGAAAAGCGCGCGCGGTACGATCGGTACGGCCATGCCGGGCTGGGACAGGGCCCGACGATCGACCCGGACATGTTCCGCGACGTCTTCGGCTCGTTCGGGTTCGGCGGACTCGAGGACATCTTCGCCGAGTTCTTCGGGGGAATGGGTTCCGCGCGGCGCGGCCCGCGCGCACGGGCCGGCGCCGACCTCCGGTACCGCCTGGAGATCGACTTCGAGGAGGCGGCCTTCGGAACCGAGGTGAAGATCCGCGTGCCGCGGTCAGAGAGCTGTCCCCGCTGCCGGGGCACCGGGGCGGCCGCCGGAGGGATCGTGAGCTGTCCGACCTGCGGAGGCGCGGGCCGGATCGCGATCCGGCACGGATTCATGCAGGTGGTCCGCACCTGTCCCAACTGCCGCGGGGAGGGGCAGACGGTCCGGCGGCCCTGCGGCGAGTGCGGAGGGGAGGGGAGGATCACGGCCGAGCGGACGGTCTCGGTGCGGGTTCCGCCGGGGGTCGACACGGGCACCCGCCTTCGCGTCGCGGGCGAAGGGGAGGGCGGCGAATGGGGCGGGCCACCGGGCGACCTGTACGTCGACATCGAGGTCCGGCCGCACGAGCGGTTCCGGCGCCGGGGCGCGGACGTCCTGGACGAGGTCGAAGTGTCCTTCGCGGACCTCGTCCTGGGCTGCACGCTCGAAGTGCCCACGGTCCACGGGCCGCGTGAAGTGACGGTCGAGCCGGGGACGGAACCGGGCACCACGATCCGGCTCCGCGGGGAGGGCCTCCCGAGACTCGACCGGCGGGGCCGCGGGGACCACGTGGTGCGGCTGGCGGCCCGGCCCCCGCGGGAGCTGACCGCCGAGGAACGCCGCCTGTGGGAACGGCTCCGCGAGATCGAGCGGGAGCGGAGCGGGGGGGATCGCCGGAGGCCGCGCTCCGGGGACCGCGGGCTGTTCGAGAAGATGAAGGACCTGCTGAGTGGCGACTCCTGAGACGCGCTGGCCCGGCACGTGGTACCGGATGCGGGTGCGGCTGCCCCGGGACCGGGAGGACGAGGCGGCCGGGATCGCGGCGGAGAGCGGAGCCATCGGCATGGAAACCCGCCCCGCGGGGGCCGGAGCGATCGATTTCGTTTGCTGGTTCGAAAGCACCGCGTCGGCGCGCCGTGCCGCCGGGCGGTTCCGCGAGGCGGGATTTCCCGCCGGGCCCGAGGGGATCGTCCCGGTGCGGGACGAGGGCTGGCTCGAAGCGGCGGCCGCGCCGAGGCCCCCGATCCGTGTCGGCCGGTTCGAGATCCTGACGGAGGATGCCGGAGAGGCGGCGGCCGGGTCGGTGCGGGTGGTGATACCGCTGGGCCGCGCCTTCGGCACGGGCGAGCACGACACCACCCGCCTGTGCCTCGAGCTGCTCGATCTCCTCCTCCCCCCCGGGGGACGTGTCCTCGATCTCGGGGCCGGCTCCGGTATCCTGGCGATCGCCGCGGCTCTCGGGGGTGCGGCGGAAGTGGTCGCGGTCGACAACGACCCGAGGGTGCTCGACGTGCTGGCCCGGAACGTGGCGCGCAATGGGGTGCGGGGGGTCGCGGTGGTGCGCGGCACGTGGAGCTGTCTCGCGCAAGAGGCGGCCTTCGATCTCGTGCTCGCCAACATCCACCGGACCGCTCTCGTGCGCGGTGCCAGGGCGATCGGGCGGAGGATCCGCCGGGGCGGCCGCGCCGTCCTCTCCGGGTTTCCGCCCGGCGACGTCGGCGAGGTGCGGGCGGCGTGGGCCGCGGCGGGCGCTCGTCCCCTGACCGAACGGCGGACCGCGGAATGGGCGGCGATCGCCCTCGAGATGGAACGGTGAGGCGTGTCAGGATCGCGGTGCTGTTCACCGCCGCGCTCGCGTGTGCCGCGTGCGAGCGGCGCCCCGATCCCGGGCGGCTGCGTGCAGCGCTCGAGGCGGGACGCGCCGCGGAGGTCGCGGAGCTGTTCCTCCGCCGGCCGCCGGGCGACGCTCGGGAGTGGCGGATCGCGGCCGAAGCGTTCGCGCGCACCCCGGACCTGGCCGAGGAGGGCGCGGAGCTGCTCGCCCCGGCAGCGGAGCGGGCGAGCGATCCCGAGGTCGTGTTGCTGGCGGCCCGCGTCGCGGAGGCGGCGGACCGTCTCGGCGATGCGCTGCGGTGGCTGGAGTCGGGCGAAAAGCGCCATCCCCGGGTGACCGAGCTGCGCATCGAGCGGGCGAAGCTCCTCGCCCGCCTCGGGCGGGCGGAAGAAGCGCTCGGGCTGCTGGAGCCGATCGCGGGGGCCGACCCGCGCTTGCTGAATCTCGCCGGGTATTGCGCGCTGCTGGACGGGCAGAGGGCGAAGGCGCGGGCGCTGCTGGAGCGCTCGGAGGAAGAGGCGCGGCGCCGGGCCGGCCGGGACTACGCGCCGGCCCTTTACCACCTCGGTCTTCTGGCCATGGCGGAAGGGAATCGCGAGTCGGCGATCGAGCGGTTCCGCGCCGCCGCGGCGGCGAACCCCCGACATCTGGAGGCGCACTACCAGTGGATGGCGGTCGCGGAGAGGCTCGGTCGGAGCGGCGAGGCGGAGCGGGCGCGACGGAGGTTCGGCGAACTCGCGCGCGCCCGTTTGGCTCAGCTCGGAGCCCTCGACGACGAGCCACCCGAAGCGGCCCCGCCCCCACCGGTCGATCGCTCCGCTTCGGTGGAGGAGCGGCGGGTGGTGGAGGAGGTGCGGTTCACTCGGACCCTCCCGGCGGGCGCACCGGTGACCTGCGCCCTTCTGGTTCCTGCCGGGGGCCGGTCGAGATTCCGCGTGACGGTGGCTGGAGGCCCGGAGCGGGGGAGGGTGCTCTTGGATCTCCTCCCCGCGGGGGCGGCGGAGGGAGCCTACTGGGTCGAACAGCGGATCGAAACGCCGCGCGCGGAGGGGACGCGGGTGGATCTCCGGTTCGAGGTCCTCCCCGCCGGTCCGGTCCGTTCGCTCCTGGCGCGTTTCGGGCTCGCCTCCGCCCCGGAAGGACGGTTCGCCGAACCGCGGGCCCTGACCCCGGCGGACCGGCGCTCGTCCGACCCGCGGCCCAACATCCTGCTCGTCTCGCTCGACACGTTGCGCGCCGACCGCCTCGGCGCGTACGGGTGGGCCCGGCCCACCTCGCCCGCGATCGACCGCCTGGCGGCGGGTGGCGTGCTGTTCGAGCGGGCGGAGGCCGCGTCGAACTGGACGCTTCCCTCCCATTACTCCCTTTTCTCGGGACTGACACCGGCCGCTCACGGCGTTCTTCCCGACCTCGGTGCCGTGCGGGGCTATCTCTTCCCGGACCGCCGCCTCGCGGTGCGCGGCTCGGGCAAGGAGAGAATGCTGGCGGAGGTTCTCGAAGAGGCCGGCTACCGCACGGTGGCTGTCACCGAGGACGGGTGGGTTTCGGCTCGGTTCGGCTTCGACCAGGGATTCGAGGTCTACCGCTCGGCGCGGCGCGGAGGGCTTCCCTTCACCGCCGAGGCGGCGCTCGCGGAGCTGCGGTTCGAGGGGGCGAACGGCCCCTGGTTTCTGTTCGTGCACACCTACACGACCCACCAGCCGTACCACGCTCCGCGCCGATACCGGACCCGGTGGGCCGATCCGGGTCACGTCGGCTTCGCGTGGCCGGCGGCCCGGGTGCCGATCTCGGACTACAACCGCTTCCACACGGGCCTGTTTCCCCCCGCCCCCTCCGACGTCCGCGCCTTCCGCGATCTGTACGACGGCCAGGTGGCCTGGGCGGACACCCTGGTCGATCGGCTCGTGCGATGGCTCGCCGACAACGGCCTCCTCGAGCAGACGGTGGTCGCCGTCGTCTCGGATCACGGCGAGGAGATCTTCGAGCGCGGCCGGTTCGATCACGGGGAGACCCTCTACGAGGAGGTCACCCGCGTGCCGCTGGTCCTCTACGCGCCGGGGCGTCTTCCGGCCGGCCGGAGGGTCCGCGGCCCGGTCTCGCTCGTCGATCTGCCGGCCACCCTGCTGGAGTTCGCGGGAGCGGAGGGGCGGCTCGGCCAGGGTCGGTCGCTTCTCCCGCGGATCGAGGGCGGGGCGGCGAGCCGCCCCGCGTTCGCGGAGGCCCTCGCGCCGGGTGGGGTTCCCCTCGCGGCCGTGTGGTCGGGATCGCTCAAGTACATCAGGCGCGGGGAGGGGCCGGCGGCGGTGGAGGAGCTGTACGACCTCGCCTCCGATCCGCTCGAGCAGAGGAATCTGGCGCAGGGTCGTCCGGGGGAGACGGCACGCCTGCGCGCCCTGCTCGATCGCCACCTCGCGGCCTCGGCGCGTGTCGCGAAGGAACTGGGTGAGGGGAAGGGGGAGGTCGACGAGGCGACGCGCGAGAGGCTGCGCAGCCTCGGATACGTGGAGTGAGGGCGCGCCCCGCCGAGGGGCTTCCCGAGTCGTGCGGAGTCGCGCCGGGCGGGTGCGAGTGCGGCCTGTCCCGTCCGGCCTTTCGCAACCGGGACGCGCCCGGCAGCGCCCGCGGCGCGTGCCGCATCGGACACCGCCCGCCGCGCCCGATCGGATCGGAACGACTCATGCCGCCGGCGCGCTGCGCGTGCTAGACTGATCCCGCCGTTTCCCGTCCACGCCCGCGGCGTGGGCGCCGGCCCGCGAACTTCCGGACTGTCCCGCCAGGAGGCAGCCGGAAGGAGGGAGGCGCCCATGCCCGAAGCCGCGGTCCGCGAGTCCTTCCTCGAGCAGGTCGTCCGGGAGACCCCCAACGGCGAGCGGCTGAAACGCTGCATCCAGTGCGGCAGCTGCGGCGGTTCCTGTCCCAGCGGCGCCGAGATGGAGCTGACACCCCGCGCCCTGTTCGCGCTGATCCGCGCCGGGGACAAGGAGCGGGTCCTGCGCGCCAACACGATGTGGAAGTGCGTCTCCTGCTACTTCTGCACCGTGCGTTGCCCGCAGGAAATCCCGATCACCGACGTGATGTACGCGCTCAAGCGGATCGCGATCCGGGAGGGGCTCGCGGTCGAGAGCGACGCGCCGGCGCTCGCTCATACCTTCAGCCGGTACGTGGACCGCTACGGCCGCAGCTTCGAGCTCGGCATTGCCAGCCGCTACCTTCTGGTGCACAAACCGGGCACCGCGTTGCGCATGGGCCCGACCGGCCTGTCGATGCTGCGGCGCGGACGCCTGTCCCTGGCTCCGAAGCGAATCCGGGACCTCGAGGGCTTCCAGGCGATCGTGGCCCGGGCCCGCGAGTTGGAACGGGAGGAGTCGGCATGACCTCACACGGCCGCAGGTACGCCTTCTACCCCGGTTGCTCGCTCGAGTTGAACGCTGCGGCGTATGGCTCTTCGATCCACGCCGTCGCCGAGCGGCTCGGGCTGGAGCTGGTCGAGATCGATGACTGGAACTGCTGCGGGGCGACCGAGTACTGGACGCAGGAGAAGCTCGCGTCTTGCGCGATCGTCGCCCGCAACCTCGCGCTGGTGCCGGACGGAACGGAGCAGGTGACCGCCCCCTGTGCGGCCTGCTTTCTGAACCTGGCCAAGGTCGACGAGCTGATGCGAGAAAACTCGCGCCTGGCGGCCCGGGTGAACGAAGCGCTCGCCGCGGGAGGCCTGACGTACGAGCCGGGACGGGTTCGCGTGCGGCACCTGCTCGACGTGCTGACTTGCGACGTCGGTGAACGGGCGATCCGGGAGCAGGTGCGCCGGCCGCTCGACGGCCTTCGCGTGGCCCCCTACTACGGTTGCCAGATCGTTCGGCCGCACGGCGGGTTCGACAACCCGGAGTATCCGTCGAAGATGGACCGCCTGCTGAGCTGGCTCGGGGCGGAAGTCGTCGACTACCCCGTGAAGAGCCATTGCTGCGGCGGGCACATGACGCAGATCAGCGAACCGCTGGCGCTGGAGCTGATCCACCGCCTCCTGCGCGCCGCCGCCCAGTACCGGGCTGACGTGATCGCCTGCATGTGCCCGATGTGCCAGCTCAACCTCGATGCGTACCAGGGGCGCGTCAACAGTCAGTTCGGAACGAACTACCGCCTCCCCGTTCTCTTCGTCACGCAGATCGTCGGGTACGCGTTCGGGCTGGACCCCGAGGAGTTGGGATTGGGGCTCGAACTGGTCGAGGCGGCTCCGGTGCTCCGCCGCAAGGTCGCCGCCGGGAAGGGAGGGTGAACGCCATGGCGGGACACAGGGTCGGCGTCTACGTCTGCCACTGCGGGACGAACATCGCCGCTACGGTCGACTGCGAGGCGGTCGCTCGCTGGGCCGGCGAGACGATCGAGGACGTAGCGGTCGCCCGTGATTACAAGTTCATGTGTTCGTCCCTGGGCCAGGCGATGATCGAACAGGACATCCGCGAGCAGAAACTCGACCGCGTTGTCGTGGCAGCCTGCTCCCCCCACCTGCACGAGCGCACCTTCCGCCGCGCCTGCTCCGCCGCGGGTCTCAACCCGTACCTGGTGCAGATGGTCAACATCAGGGAGCAGGTCTCGTGGGTGACCGCGGACAAGGAGGCTGCGACCGCCAAGGCGAGGTCGTTGATCCGAGGGGCCGTCGAGCGTGTCAAGCACCACGTCCCGCTCGTCCCGGAACGCGTGCCTGTGCACCCGGCGACGCTCGTCGTCGGCGGCGGTATCGCGGGGTTGCAGGCGGCGCTGGAGCTGGCGAACGCGGGACATCCCGTCTACCTCGTCGAACGCGAGCCGAGCATCGGCGGCCACATGGCTCAGTTCGACAAGACGTTTCCCACGCTCGACTGCGCGGCCTGCATCTTGACGCCGCGCATGTCGGAGGCGGCCCAGCACGACCGCATCACCCTCTTGACCTACTCCGAGGTGGAGGAAATCAGCGGATCGATCGGGCGGTTCCAGGTGACGATCCGCCGGAAGGCGCGCCACGTCGACGAGGAGAAGTGCACCGGCTGCGGGATCTGCTCCCAGAAGTGCCCGCGGAAGGTCGTCGATCATGTCTTCGAGGCGGGGCTCGGAATCCGCAAAGCGATCTACACTCCCTTTCCCCAGGCGGTGCCTAAGGTTCCGGTCATCGACACCGAGAGCTGCATCTACTTCCAGCGCGGGAAGTGCCGGGCCTGCGAGATCTTCTGCCCGACCGGCGCGATCGCTTTCGACCAGGAAGACGAGACGCTTCAGCTCGAGGTCGGGAACATCATCCTCGCGACGGGCTTCGATCTCTTCGACTGCACGAAGCTTCCCCAATACGGCTACGGGCGCCTGGCGAATGTGTTCACCAGCCTGGAGTTCGAGCGCATGTGCAACGCCGCGGGTCCGACGGGGGGCGAGATCGTACTGCGCGACGGAGTGACCCGGCCGAAGTCGGTCGGCATCATCCACTGTGTCGGGAGCCGGGACCGGCGCACGAATCCTTACTGTTCGGCGACCTGCTGCATGGCGGCGATGAAATTCGGCCACCTCGTGATGGAGAAAACGGGCGCCGACGTTTATAGCTTCTATATCGATCTCCGGCCGAACTTCAAGGACTACGAAGAGTTCTACCAGCGGGTGCTGGAAGAGGGCATGCACTTCATCCGCGGGCGCGTCGCGGAGGTCACGGATGCGGCGCGGCTTCCGGGCGAGGAGGGGAAGCTGATCGTCCAGGTCGAGGACACCCTGCTGGGAGTCCAGCGGCGGATCCCTGTCGACATGGTCGTGCTGATGGGGGCGATGGAGCCGCGGGCCGACGCCCGGGAAATGGCGCTCAAGGCGGGTATTTCCTGCAGCATGGCGGGCTGGTTCACCGAGCGCCACCCGAAGCTGGACCCGGTCGCGACGATGACGGAGGGAATCTTCATCGCCGGCGCCTGCCAGGGCCCGAAGGACATCCCGGCCTCCGTGGCCCAGGGGGCGGCCGCTGCGGCCCGCGTCCAGGGGATGATCAGCCGCGGCGAGGTCGAGCTGGAGCCGGTGGTCGCGTCGATCGACGAAGAGCGTTGCTCGGGTTGCCGCATCTGCAACGCGCTGTGTCCGTTCCAGGCGATTCTGTTCGACGAGGAACGCAGGATCAGCCGCGTCGAGACGGCACTGTGCAAGGGGTGTGGCACCTGCGTCGCGGCGTGCCCCGCTCAGGCGATCGCCGGTGCGCACTTCAGCAGCGAGCAGATCGAGGCGGAGCTGGCCGGTTTGCTGGCAGAGCCGGCGGCCGCCGGAGCATGAGGAGAGACCGATGGCCGAAGGGAGCGGCGAGGGACGGTTCGAGCCGCGGATCGTCGGCTTTCTGTGCAACTGGTGCTCGTATCGCGCCGCCGATCTCGCCGGCACGTCGCGCCGGCGGTACGCGCCGAACGTGCGCTGCGTGCGGGTGATGTGCAGCGGGCGCGTCGAGCCCGGCTTCGTCCTCAAGGCGTTCGCCCTCGGTGCGGACGGCGTTCTGATCGCCGGCTGCCATCCCGGTGAGTGCCACTACATCGAGCAGAACTACAAGACCCTCAGGCGGGTGGCGATGCTTCACCACGTTCTCAAGCGGTTCGGTATCGAGCGCGAGCGGTTGCGGCTCGTGTGGGCGTCGGCCGCGGAGGGGGCGCGGCTCGCTGCCGCGGCCGACGAGATGACGGAGGCGCTGCGGCGACTCGGTCCTCTCCGCTGGCCCGAACGGCGCAGCGAGCGGCCGGAGGCACTGGAGGCGGTGGCACGGACGGCGGCGGAGCACCGGGAGGCGCTGGAGGTGTCGCGATGACCGCGGACAGGCGGAGGAAGCGGGTCCCGGAGAAGAGAAAGCTCGCGCTGTACTGGGCCGCTTCGTGCGGCGGTTGCGAGATCGCGGTGCTCGGTATCAACGAGCGGATCCTCGAGGTCGCGGAGAGCTTCGACATCGTCTTCTGGCCGTGCGTGATGGACGCCAAGGTGCGTGACGTCGAGAGGATGCCGGACGGCTCGATCGACCTGTGCCTTTTCAACGGCGCAATCCGGACGAGCGAGCAGGAGTACATGGCACGCCTCTTGCGATCGAAGTCGAAAGTTCTCGTGGCCTTCGGGTCCTGCGCGCACGAGGGCTGCATACCGGGGCTGGCGAACGTGACCAACCGGGAGGAGATCTTCCGGACGAGCTATCTGGAGGCGCCCAGCGTGGAGAATCCAGCGGGCACGGTCCCGCAGCCGGAGACCGACGTCCCCGAGGGCGTCCTCCGCCTGCCGGAGTTCTATGACACGGTGAAGACGCTCGGGCAGACGGTTCCGGTCGACTACGTGCTACCGGGCTGCCCCCCTGAAGCGGATCGGATCTGGGATGCGCTGAGCGCCGCGATTCGGAGCGAGCTGCCCGAGCCCGGAGGCGTGCTGGGCGCCTCGACGACCGTCTGCGACGAGTGCCCGCGCACGCGTACCGAGAAGAAGAGCGCCCGCTTCCTCCGCCCGTACGAGGTCATCCCCGATCCGGAAACCTGCCTGCTCGAGCAGGGCCTCGTCTGCTGCGGCATCGCGACGCGGGCCGGCTGTGGGGCGAAGTGCCCCAAGGTCAACAGTCCCTGCATCGGGTGCTACGGGCCGAACGACGGGGTGGAGGACTACGGGGCACGGCTGATGGGTGCCCTGGCCTCCGTGATCGATGCGAAGACGGAGGAGGAGGCCCGCCGGATCGTCGAGGAGGGGATCCCCGATCCGATCGGCACCTTCTACCGCTTCTCGCTCGCGGGAAGCCTGCTGCGGGGGACCGCGGGGAAGGTGCGGGAGGCATGAGATGGCGCGCGTTTCGATCGATCCCATCACCCGGCTCGAAGGGCACGGCCGGATCGACATCTTCCTCGACGAGGAAGGGGAGGTCCGGAACGCCTACCTGATCGTCCCCGAGCTCCGCGGCTTCGAGCGTTTCTGCGTCGGACGGCCCGCCGAGGAAATGCCGAACCTGACCGCTCGCATCTGTGGCGTCTGTCCGGAGGCGCATCATATGGCGTCCACGAAGGCGCTGGACGACCTGTGGAACGTCGAGCCGCCGCCGACGGCGAAGAAGTTGCGCGAGCTGTTCTATTCGATCTTCTTCGTCACGGACCACACCACGCACTTCTATGCGCTGGGCGGACCCGACTTCGTCGTGGGACCGGACGCGCCGCCGGAGCAGCGGAACATTCTGGGAGTCGTGGCGAGGGTCGGCCGGGACATCGCCGGAAAGGTCCTGGAGATGCGCCGCATCGGTCACCACCTGATCGAGGCGATCGGAGGGCGGGCCGTCCACCCGAATTGGGGCCTGCCGGGGGGCGTGAGCCGCGGGATCACGGAGGAGCTCCGGCGGGAGATCGAGTCGAGCGGCGAGAAGGCGCTCGAGTTCGCGCGCTTTTCGCTGAAACTGTTCGACGAGATCGTGCTCGCCGACTCCCGCTACGTCGACATGATCAAGAGCGACGCCTATGCCCTCCGGACATACTCGATGGGCCTGGTCGACGAGAAGAAGCGGGTCAACTTTTACGACGGACGGGTGAGGGTGGTCGGGCCCGACGGTTCCGAGCACGCACTCTACGATCCCCGGGATTACCGGGAGTACGTGGCGGAGCACGTCGAGCCGTGGAGCTACCTGAAGTTCCCGTTCCTGAAGAAGGTCGGCTGGAAGGGATTCGTCGACGGACCGGACAGCGGCGTCTACCGCGCGACACCGCTCGCCCGGCTCAATGCTTCGGAAGGGATGGCGACCCCGCTCGCGCAGGAGGAGTACGAGCGGATGTACGACGCTCTGGGCGGCAAACCGGTCCACGCGACGCTGGCCACGCACTGGGCGCGGCTGATCGAACTCCTGTACGCCGCGGAGCGCTGGCTGGAGCTGGCGCGCGATCCGGAGATCACCGGGCCCGAGGTGCGGGCGCTTCCGGAGGCGACGCCCGACGAGGGCGTCGGCTGCGTCGAGGCGCCGCGCGGGACCCTGACCCATCACTACCGCACCGACGAGCGGGGAATCCTGACGATGGTGAACCTGATCGTCGGCACGACGAACAACCACGCGGCGATCGCGATGTCGATCCGCCGGGCGGCGCAGGCGCTGATCCGGAAAGGGAAGAAGGTGACCGAGTCGCTTCTCAACAGGGTGGAGATGGCTTTCCGCGCCTACGACCCGTGCATGGCGTGCGCCACGCACACGGCGTTCGGCCGGATGCCGCTCGAACTGCGCTTGAGGGGCCCGCAGGGCGAGGTGTTGGAGGTCCTGCGGCGCAACATGGACTGACATGCGGGAGCCGGTCGGCCGGACGCTCGTCATCGGACTCGGCAATCCGTTGCTGAGCGACGATGGCGTCGGGTGGCACGTCGTTCGGCGGCTTCGGACGCGCGGGGCGGCGCCAGCGGGAGTCGAGACCTGCTTTTCCAGCAGGGGGGGACTGGCTCTGATGGAACGGATGGTCGGCTACGACCAGGCGGTCGTCGTGGACGCGACGCGCTGCGGGGTCGCGCCGGGAACCGTCCGGTGGTTCGACCCGGAGATGACCGGCCCGCGGAACGCTTCGTCGTCCCATGACGCGACGCTCGCCGCGGCGCTCGAGCTCGGCCGGCGGACAGGAGCGGCGCTCCCGCCGCCGGGCCGGGTGCGCGTGCTGGGGATCGAGGTGATCGACACGGTGACGATCGGGGAGGAGTTGAGCGGGCCTGTGCGCGCTGCTGTCGACGTGGCCGTTCGCGAGCTGGAAGCGGCGCTGGCCGGCACCGAAGGGGAGAGCGGGCGATGCAGATGATCTCGACCGAGCGGTTGCGGCGTTTCCCGATCTTCAGCGGCCTCGACGAGGGCACACTCCGCGAGCTCGCCATGGCGGGACGCGAGGACTCGTTCGCCCGCGGGGAAATCCTCTTCGAGGAAGGCCAGCCGGCCGAGGAACTCTGGCTGCTGACGGCGGGCGAGGCGGACCTGCGCGTCGTGCTTCCCGGCGGCGAGCGGCGCACCGTCGATACGGCCGTGGCCGGCGATCTTCTCGTCTGGTCCGCAGTCGTCCCACCGCACCGCATGCACCTGGAGGGCGTGGCCCGCACCGACGCCCGGGCGCTTCGGTTCCGCGCGGACCGCGTTCGCGAGCTGATGGAGCGCGATCCCTCGTTCGGCTATCGGCTGATGAGAGCGGTCGCGGGAGCCTTGTGCCACCGCCTGGAGGGCACGCAGACGCTGCTGGCGGTGCGGGTCCCTTGACGATCGGACACTCATGGAGCCTCGAATCGAATCGCAGCCGATGCCGAGGAATGACCCGCGGGGAGGTCCGAACCCCGAGGACACACGGGAGAGGACTGCGCAGGGAGGCGCCCGCCTCCGGTCCCGCCGCGCGAGGCGCCGCCCGACGGGTGGCCGGCGGTCCGCCGCGAGCCGGGGCGGTGTCGCCTCGAGGACGGCGTGAACGCTGCGGGCGAGCCCGCGGGCCGGTTTGGTGGAGGAGGGACGATGCACGAGTTCGCGCTGGCCGACGCGGTGGCCGGGGCCGCGGCCGAGATCGCCGCACGGGAGGGGATCCGGCGGGTCACGCGGCTCGAGGTGGGGTTGGGGGAGCTGCAGCGGATCGAGGGCGGGCTGTTCTCCTTCGTCCTGCGGGACGTCTTGGCGCGAGAGGGGGGCGTCCTGGAGGGGGCGGAGGTCGTCATCGAGTCCGTGCCTGCGCGGTGCCGGTGCCGCTCGTGCGGGCGGCGCTTCCGGCCGCTCGAGGGGGAGTGCGGCGAAGAAGCCCGCGAGGCGATCCACCTCGTCCCGGAGCTCGCCCACGCCTTCCTCGCCTGTCCCGCGTGTGGCAGTCCCGATTTCGCGATCGAGGAGGGCCGGGGCGTCGTGCTCCGCCGCGTGGAGGGGGAGCGGTGACCGACCCGCGGCCGTCCGCGGTGGCGCGTCGCCTCGCCGGCGTGAAGGACGTGCTGGCGGTGGGCGGCGGCAAGGGCGGGATCGGCAAATCGCTGACGGCGGCCGGCCTCGCGCTGGCCGGCGCTCGCGAGGGCGCCCGCACCGGTCTGCTCGACCTCGACCTGACCGCGCCGAGCGCCCCGGTGATTCTCGGTGCCCGGCCCCGGTTCCCGGACGAAGCGTTCGGGATCGAGCCGGTCGGCGCCGCCGGCATCCGGCTGATGTCGGCCGGTCTGCTCTCGGGGGCCAGGCCGGCGCCGCTGCGCGGCGCCGAGCGGACCGAGGCGCTGCTCGAACTTCTGGCGATCACGAACTGGGGAGAACTGGACACTCTCCTGCTCGACCTTCCGCCCGGCCTCGGTGACGAGATGCTCGACCTTGTCCGTTTCCTTCCCCGAACGCGGTTCCTCGTGCTCACCACCGCGTCGCCGATCGTCCGGGCCACGGTGCACCGGCAGCTCGACCTCCTCCGGCGGGTCCGGACACGGGTGGCGGGACTCGTTCTGAACATGCGCCGGGAAGGCGGGGAGGAAGCGGCGGCCCGGGAGCTGGCGGAGGCGACCGGGGCCCGGTGGCTCGGAGCCCTGGCCTGGGATCCCGCGGTGGAGGCGGCGGTCGGGAACCCGGGGGCGCTGGCGGAGACGCGCTTCTTCGCCGACGTCAGAGCGCTGTGGAGGCGCCTCCGCTCGAAAGGCGCCGGGCCGCCACCGCCGCCTGCCCCAGGCTGAGGCCCCCGTCGCCGGCCGGGACGTGCCGGTGCACGAAGACCTCGAACCCTTCCCGTTCCAATTCCTCCTCCAGGCGCTCCGACAGGTAGGCGTTCTGGAAGCATCCTCCGGAGAGGGCGACCCGCCCGATGCCCGTTCGACGGCGAAGCCTGCGGGCGGCGACGAGGAGCGCCTCGAGCAGACCGTCGTGGAAGCGCCGCGCGATCAGCCCCGGTGGGCGCCCGCGCCGCACGTCCTCCAGCAACGCGGCCAGTGTGGGGCGCGGCGAGATCACGCCGTCCTCCACCGCGAAGGGATACGGCGGAGGGTTCCCGGCTCGCTCGATCGCCATCTCCAGTTCGATCGCCGCTTGTGCCTCGAAGCTGATCCGCAGCCGGAGTCCGGCCAGCGCCGCGACGGCGTCGAACAAGCGGCCGCAGCTCGACGTCATCGGGACGCGTCTCGACGCGGCGAGCCGCCGGACGGCGGCCACCCGCTCGGGCGGCAGGCGTTCGAACGGCGGGAGCCGGAGCCCCTCGACGCCGCCGTCCAGGTGGCGTTCGAGCCAGGCAATCGCCATCCGCCACGGCTCCCGCACCGCCGCGTCGCCGCCCGGAAGCGGCAGCGGTTCGAGGTGGGCGGCGCGCTCGAAACGCTCGTAGTCGGCGATCAAGATCTCTCCACCCCAGATCGTTCCATCGGGACCGTAGCCGGCGCCGTCGAGCGCGATGCCGATCACGGGGCCCCCCTCGAGCCCGTTCTCCGCCATGCAGGCCGCCACATGGGCGTGGTGATGCTGGACCGGGACCCGGCGAGCCCCGGCGCCTTGGCGGCGGGCCCACACTGTGGACAGGTAGTCGGGATGCTGGTCGTGCGCGATGACCCGTGGCTCGGTTCCTAGCAGGCGGCCGAGGTGCTCGATCGCCTCGCGGAAGAAGCCGAAGGTCTCGAGATTTTCCAGATCGCCGATGTGTTGGCTGGGAAATGCCAGGTCCTCGCGCAGAAAGCAGACGGTGTTCTTCAGCTCGCCTCCGACGCCGAGCACGGGCGGGGCTCGCCACGGCAGGGGGACCGGGACGGGAACGTAACCGCGGGAGCGGCGCAGCGGCCGCGCGATCCCCCGCACGGGGCGCACGACCGAGTCGTCGCAGCGGTGCAGGATCTCCCGGTCATGCAGGAGGAAGGCATCGGCAAGGCCCCGGAGGCGACGCAGGGCCTCCTCGTTCCCGCACGCGATCGGCTCCTCGCTCAGATTGCCAGAGGTCATCACCAGAGCCCGGAAGTGGCCCGTATCGAAGAGGAGCCGGTGGAGGGGCGTGTAGGGGAGGAACACCCCGAGTTCCCGGGTGCCCGGGGCCACCTCCCGGACCACCGGGCAGTCCGGCCGCCGCGGAAGCAGCACGATCGGTGCCTGAGGCGAACGCAGGAGGCGTTCCGCCTCCGGGCTCACCACGACGAAACGGCGCGCGGTGTCGAGCGAGTCGAGCATGACCGCGAAGGGTTTCGCGACGCGCCGCTTTCGCTCCCGGAGTCGACCCACCGCTCCGGCGTCGAGCGCGTCGGCGGCGAGGTGGAACCCGCCCAGCCCCTTGATCGCCAGGACGGCGCCCCCGGCGAGCCGCCGGGCGGCCTCCGCGATCGGATCCACCGCGGCAACGGGACGGCCATCCCGATCCACGAGCCGCACGTGCGGACCGCATGCGGGGCAGCAGGTGGCCTGCGCGTGGAAGCGGCGGTCCTCGGGGTCGCGATACTCCCGCTCGCAGGCTCGGCACATCGGGAAGTCGGCCATGGCCGTCAGCGGCCGGTCGTAGGGAATGTCCCGGGCGATGGTGAAACGGGGGCCGCAGTTGGTGCAGTTGATGAACGGGTAGCGGTGGCGGCGGTCGTTCGGATCTCGCAGCTCGGAAAGACAGTCGTCGCACAGGGCGACGTCCGGCAGGAGAAGGGCGTGCCGCGGCTCGCCGGCCGTGCTCGGGACGATGCGGAATCCGTCGAGCCCGGGATCCGGATCGAGCGGCTCGCTCTCGATGCCGAGGATCAGCGCCAGCCGCGGAGCCTCGCGGGGGAGCCGCTCGAGGAACCTCTCGACGTCAGCAGCCCGGCCCTGGACCTCGATCGCGACTCCGGCGGAGCTGTTGCGCACGGTTCCCGACAGGCGCAGCCGGTCGGCCAGGCGGAACAGAAATGGCCGGAAACCGACCCCCTGGACGATGCCGCGGACCAGGATCCGCCGGCGCGTCAGCATATGCGCGGGAGCTGCTCGCCGGCGAGCATCTCCACCACGCGTGTCGTGCCAAGGCGCGTGCGCAGCACCACCGGAACCTCTGCGCGCGGCACGACCCGCCCGATCCGCGCGGCGTCGCGCCCCAGTGGGTGGGCGCGGAGGGCCGCCAGCGCGGCCTCGGCGCGCTCGCCGGGAACGATCGCGACGAGCTTGCCTTCGTTGGCGACGTAGAGCGGATCGAGTCCGTAGAGTTCGCAGGCCGCCTCCACCGGCGGGCGAATCGGAATCGCCTCCTCGTCGAGCTCGACCGTCACGCCGGAGCTGTCGGCGATCTCGTGAAGGGTGCTGGCGAGGCCGCCGCGCGTCGGGTCGCGCAGGCAGCGGGCATCCGGGCACCGCTCGAGGAGGGCGGAGGCGAGTCCGTGCAGGGGAGCGGAATCGCTGGTGACGTCGGCGCCGAAGCCGAGCTCGTCGCGCGCGGCGAGAACGGCGATCCCATGATCGCCGATCGTTCCGCTGACGAGGACCGCATCCCCGGGCCTGGCGCGAGCGGCGGACAGGTCCGTTCCCTCGCGGACGAGGCCGAGCCCGGACGTGTTGACGAACAGCCCGTCCGCTGCCCCGCGTTCGACGACTTTGGTGTCCCCGGGGACGACGGGAACGGCGACGGCGGCGGCGGCCCGGCGCATCGAAGCCACCACGCGCACGAGGTCGTTTCTCGGAAACCCCTCTTCGATCACGAAGGCGGCCGAAAGGGCGAGCGGCTGCGCGCCGCCGACGGCGAGGTCGTTGACCGTCCCGTGGACGGCGAGGCTGCCGATATCGCCGCCCGGAAAGAAGAGCGGCTTGACCACGAAGCTGTCGGTCGTGAAGGCGAGCCGCAATCCGTTCACCTCCAGAGTCGCCTGGTCCTCGAGACGCGCGAGAATCGGATTGCCGAGGCCGGCGAGGAAAACCGTCTCGAGCAGCCGCCGGCTGAGCCTGCCCCCGCTTCCGTGGCCGAGGAGGATCCGATCCGGCTCGCCGGTGGGGACGGGGCAGGAGAACTTCAGCGGATCGGCATCGGACATCACGCGCCTCCCGCGCGGTAGCGGTAATAGGCCGCGCACGCTCCCTCACCCGAAACCATCGGGGCGCCGAGGGGGTGTTCCGGCGTGCAGCGGGTGCCGAACGCGGGGCATTCGGTCGGCCGGCGCAGTCCCTGCAGCACCTCGGCGCTCCGGCATTCCGCCTCCTCCGCCGCGTCCCCGGGATCGACTTCGAAGCGCCGCGCGGCGTCGAACTTTTCCCACCGCGGTCGAAGCCTCAGCCCGCTCCGCGGGATCGCCCCGATCCCGCGCCAGCGCCGGTCGCAAACCTCGAAAACCTCCGCGACGAGTTCCTTCGCACGTCGATTGCCGTCCCGTCGCGCCGACCGGCGGTACTCGTTGCGGACCTCGGCACGTCCTTCCTCGAGCAGCTCCACCAGCATCGCGAGCGCCTGCATCAGATCGAGCGGCTCGAATCCCCCGACGACGAACGGGACGCCGAAGTCCTCCGCGAGCCGCTCGTAGTCGCGATAGCCAGCGACGGTGCAGACATGGCCCGGGGCGATGAAGCCCTGGACCCGGTTCGCCGGCGAGGAGAGGAGGAGGCGGATCGCCGGCGGGACGAGCACGTGGCCGACGAGAAGGAAGAAGTTGTCGAGGCCCAGCTCGCGGGCCCGGAGGACGGCGAGCGCCGTCGCCGGAGCGGTCGTTTCGAAGCCAACGGCGAGAAAGACGACGTTCCGGTCCGGGCGGCGCCTGGCGAGGGCCACCGCCTCGAGGGGGGAGGCGACGACGCGGACGTCGCCGCCCTCGGCGCGCGCGCCGTAGAGGTTGCCTCGCGAGCCGGGTACCCGCAGCATGTCGCCGAAGGTGGTCAAGATCACACCGGGACGGCGCGCCAGCGCCATCGCCGCGTCGAGCGTATCGACCGGCGTGACACAGACCGGGCAGCCGGGTCCGTGCACGAGCGACAGCGAAGGGGGAAGAAGCTGGTCGAGGCCGTACCGGAGGATGGTGTGCGTCTGCCCGCCGCAGATCTCCATCACCGTCCACGGCCTGGTGCAGCGGGCGGCGATCCGCCGCGCGACGGCGCGGGCGAGGCCGGCGTCGCGGTACTCGGCGACGTACTTCACGGCGGCGCCTCCCCGGCCACCTCCCGGAGCAGCTCGAGGGTGCGCCGGGCCGCCTCTTCGTCGAGACGGGTGAGCGCGAAGCCGGCGTGGACGATGACGTAGTCACCGATGCCCGCCTCCGGGACGAAGTCGAGGCGGACGTCGGAAGCGGCGCCGCCGAAATCGACGCGGGCGAGGCGCTCGTCCTCGCGATCGACGGCGACGATCCGGCCCGGAACGCCGAGGCACATGGCGAACCCTCAGCGCGGGCCAGCGATACGATTATAACTCCGGCGCCCCACTACAGGGGCACGGCGCGACCATCGGTTTCCGGCCGGTTCCGGAAGGCCGGAAGGGAACGCCGCGCGTCCGCGCTAGAATGCGGCGCCGGAGAGCGTTCGGAATCGATGGCCGGGGAGCGTGGACAGCGGGGTGACCGGGCGTCCGAGCCGCGGTGGCGGGCGCGCATCGAGGAGGCGCTCGGGTACCGCTTCCGGAACGTCGCCAATCTCGAACGAGCGCTGACGCACCGCTCGTGGGCTCACGAGCACGGAACCGCGGAACACAACGAGGCGCTGGAGTTCCTGGGCGACGCCGTTCTCGGTTTCGCGGTGGCGGAGCGGATCGTCCGCAAGCGCCCGGACCTCGACGAGGGGGCGATGACGCGGCTGCGCGCCAGCCTCGTCAACACGAGGAGCCTGGCGCGCGAGGCGCGCGCTCTCGGCGTCGGGGAGGCGATGCGCCTCGGCCGCGGGGAGGAGATGAGCGGAGGGCGGGAGAAGGCCTCGCTCCTCGCCGATACGCTCGAGGCCCTGCTGGGTGCCGTCCTGCTGGACGGGGGGATCCGCCCGGTGCGGGCGATCGTCGCTCGTCTCTTCGGGACGCGGATCGAAGCGGCGGCGGCGCGGCGGGCCGCCAACGCCGATCCGAAGACGCGCCTTCAGGAGCTGGCCCAGGCGCGGGGATGGCCGCTGCCGCGGTACCGCTTGCTGCACGAACGAGGGCCCGACCACGCGCGGGAGTTCGTCGTGGAGGTTCTCGTCAACGGCGAGGTCGCGGGACGGGGCGTGGGCACCGCGAAGAAGCGGGCCGAGCAGCGGGCCGCGGAGGAAGCGCTGGCCCGCCTCGCCCCGGGCCGCTGAGCGGTCTCAGTCCTCTTCCGACTGCTGGTCGAGGCGCTCGAGGAAGTCGGTGCCGACCAGGACCTCGCGCGGCCGGCTCCCGTCGGCCGGCCCGATGATCCCGTTCGCCTCTAGCTCGTCGATGATCCGCGCGGCGCGGGAGTAGCCGAGCCGCATCCGCCGCTGGAGAAACGAAGTCGACGCCTGCCCGCTGGCGACGACCAGGCGAAGCGCCTTCTCGTACAGCGGGTCCTGGCCTCCAGGACCGCCCTCGTCGGCACCGGTCTCCGCACCCTCCTGCGGATCGGCCAGCACCGACCGGTCGTATTCCGCCTTCGCCTGCTGCTTGAGCCACGCCACGACTCGCAACGACTCGTCCCCGGAGATGTAGGCACCGTGGATCCGGATGAGCCGGGCGCTGGCCGGCTGGCGGTGCAGCATGTCGCCGGCCCCCAGAAGGCGCTCTCCTCCCGGGCCGTCCAGGATCGTGCGCGAATCGATCTTCGAGAAGACGCGGTAGGCGATCCGCGCGGGGAAGTTCGCCTTGATCGTTCCGGTCAGGATGTCGACGGAGGGGCGCTGGGTGGCGAGGACGAGATGGATGCCGACGGCGCGTGCCTTCTGGGCCAGCCTCGCGATCGCCTCCTCCGTGTCCTGCCGGGTCGTCATCATCAGGTCGGCCAGCTCGTCGACGACGATCACCACCTTCGGCAGCCGCTTGGCCTCGAATTTCTGCGAGCCTTTGCGCGGAATCGACTCGATCGCTTTCTCCACCGCGGCCGGGTCCCGCTCCACCAGCCGGTTGAAGCCGTCGATGTGCCGCGCGTTGCACGATGCGAGCAGGCGATAGCGGCGCTCCATCTCCCGCACCGCCCACTTGAGGGCGTTGGCCGCGAGCGCCATGTCGGTGACGACGGGAACCAGAAGGTGCGGGATGCCCTCGTACAACCCGAGTTCGAGCATCTTCGGGTCGATCAGGATGAACTTCACCTCGTCGGGGCGGGCGCGGTAGAGGATCGAGGTGATGATCGCGTTGAGGCCGACGCTCTTTCCGGACCCGGTCGCCCCGGCGATGAGCAGGTGGGGCATCTTCGACAGGGAGGTGCAGAAGACCTCTCCCGACTGCGTCTTGCCCAGCCCCAGCGTCAACAGGTCGGGCGACCGCCGGAACGTCTCCGACTCGACGATCTCCCGGAAGCTGATCAACTGGCGCTCCCGGTTCGGAACCTCGATGCCGACCGTGGGCCGGCCAGGGATCCGGTCGATCCGGACGCTGTCGGCCTTGAGGGCGAGCGCCAGGTCGTCGGCCAGCGCGGTGATACGGCTCAGCTTGATCCCCGCGTCGGGGCGGAACTCGAAGGTCGTCACCACCGGGCCCGGGTGGATCTCCGTCACCGTCCCGTCCACCGCGAACTCGGCGCAGCGCTCCTCGATCCGGCGGGCGATCGCCAGGAGCTCCTTCCGGCTCACCGGCTCGGCGGGCGGGGGCGGGGAGAGGAG
>RFHH01000121.1 GCA_003696075.1 Acidobacteriota bacterium | reverse complement strand
TCCTCGAGGACGGGGACACGGTGATCATGACGGGGTGGTGCGAGAGGGAGGGGCTGCGTATCGGCTTCGGCGAGTGCAGCGGCACGTTGCTGCCGGCGTCGGAGTGAGGCGGCGGCCGGTCCCTGCGCGGCCGGCTTCTACAGCGCGCGAGGCTCGCCCCGTCTGACGGCCGCGCGGCGAGGCATGCCCCGCGCCGGCGCGGGCGCTCATGCCGACGGGTTCCGCTCCCGCGCGCCCCGCCACCCCGCCTTCCGTCCCGGGCCGGGATGGGGGGGCGAAACCCCCGGGCGGGGCGTCGCTCCTCGCCACGCGCACCGCCCCCGCGTGGCGGTGGGCGCAGGGCCCGCGGTGAGCGCCGAGCAGGCGCCAAGGGATCCGCCGACTCCGCCGGGGAAGATCGGCCGGCCGATCGAAACGCCTGGCCTTCTTTCTGCGAAGATGCCGCCCGCGCTCCGCGGGTCCCCTACGCTCGGTTCGGGGTGCGCCCCTGCGGTCCGTTGTCCTTTTGGAGTCGATGCCGGCGCGGACGTTGCCGGCTCGGGTCGCTCCGGGCGGCCGATTTCCAACCGGCCTCCACGCTCTTCGATGGCTCGGGCCGGATCGGAGCCCGCGCGGCGGAGCTTCGCACGGATTCACCGGGCCGGCGCATCGCCCTCCACCTTCCAGCGCAGGCGGTAGGCGGATGCCGGCGTGAGCGCGTCGAGCAGCCGCCTGCGGAGCTCCGATTCGGACGCCGCCACGGCGTGGCGCGGCTCCGCCAGGACCGCGTCCAGCGAAAGCGGCTCGCTCGCGCCGAGGATCACGTAGGGGACGAGGAGCGAGAAGGGATCGGGCGAGGCGAACTCGGGCGCGAGCCCCTTCCAGGCCCGGAACAGGCTCAGCCCCGGCACGACGAACCGTCCGTCCCGTTCGGCGAACCCGGACGCCTCCTCGATCCCGAACGGCGCGACGATCTCGAGCGGCGCGGGGAAGGGGTCGTGCGCCAGCGCCAAGATCTCCTCGAGCGTGTAAGGCTCGCCTTCCGGAACGGTGAAGATGCCCGCGAGGGCGGTCATCGTCTGACCGATGCGATCGAGGATCTCCCGCTCGCGCTCGTCCGGCTCGGGAAGCCGCTCCCGCTCGGAATCCTCGAGGGCGTCGGCAAGAATCGCGCCCAGCACGGCGCGGCTTCGGCCGGGGCGGCGCTCGAGGTAGCGGTACAGCTCGGCGAGGCCGCGAAGGTAGTCGCTCAGCGCCGCGATCCACTCGTCCAGAGCCTCGTCGAGGGCCTCCCGCTGGCTGAAGGTCGCGCGGCGGGAACGGTCGGCGAGGAAAACCAGCTCGATCTCGCCCGCCTCGCGCTCGACCTCGACGCGGACGTCGCTTCCGTCGAACAATGGCCCCAAGTCCTCGAGGCGTTCGAACGAAGCCTTGTGCCGGACTTCCCGGATCTCCCCGCCCGCGCGGTCGATGGCCGTGGTCCACCGCACCGGCTCGGCCCTCTCGAGGCGCCGGGACCAGTCGTCCTCGCCGCGGGCGGCGGCGGAGCGCAGGTTCTCCAGCCTCCTCGCGACGGCGCGCGGCGCGTCACCGCCCGGCGCGATGCGCTGGACGATCTCGACCTCGAAACTCCCGTCCCGCGAGAGCGAGATCGTCATGCCCTCCTGGAGCGGCGGCGTCGGGAAGCAACCATCGAGCAGGGGTACGACGGCCGCAAGGGCCAGCGCGACGCAGCGCGTGGTCCGAAGCGGTGCGGGATCCGCCCTGGAGGCCATGATGCTTCATTCTAGCCGCGCGCAGCCGTGCGGGATTGTTCGCGAGGTACCGGAGCCGGATCGGGCGGATTCCGGAGCGCGCACCGCCCGGAGCTCCTCGCGGCGCGCACCGGACCGGTCGTGAAGGGTTCCGCTTGCGGCCCGACCGTGCCGAGGGGGCCGCGAGGAAACCGCGGGCCGAGCCCCGGCGTCCGAGAAGCGGCGAGACCGGGGCGCGGGCCGAGAACGTCGATCTCAGCCCCAAGGGACAGACCCGGTGCCGCGGTCGCGAGACCCGCCGCCGAGCGTTGCCGCGTCGTCCCGCCGCAAGACGTTGCCGGGTGGACCGTTGAATCGCCGTCCGCCATGACGCGACCGGTGCGGCGCGCTAGGATCGTTTTCTTCGGGTTCGGACCGCGATGTGGCTGTACCGCGTCAACGCCGCCGTCGGCCAGCTCGTACGCCCCTATTGGCGGCTCGGGCTGACGGGAGCCGTGGAGGCCATCCCGCGGGAGGGCCCGCTGATCGTCGCGGCGAATCACCAGTCCTATCTCGATCCCTGGTTCATCGGAATCGTCTTCCCGCGTCCGATCCGGTACCTGATCAACAGCGAGTGGTATCACCGCTCCCCGCTCTGGCGGGCGCTCTTCCGCGCCTGGGGCACCGAGCCCGTGCGGAGCCGGTCGCGCGAGACGATCGAGGCGGTTTGCGGCATCCTCCGGCGGGGAGAGGTGGTGGGGATCTTTCCCGAGGGCCGGATCTCGCTCGACGGCCGGTTGCAGCCGTTCCGGCCTGGCCTGGCGAGGATCGCCGCCCTGAGCGGAGCCCCCGTGCTTCCCGTGGCGATCCGTGGCGCGTACGAGGCTTTCCCCAAGACCGCACGCGTGCCGCGTCCCCGCGAGGTCAAGGTCCACGTCGGCGTGCCGCTCGTCTTCGAAGGCGCGCCGTGGCCGACGCCCCCGCCGCGGGAGCTGGCGGAGCGCTTCCGGACGCGCGTGTTCGAGGAGATCCGCCGCCTCGCCGGACAGTCCGGCCCGGCCTCCGCACCTACGCTCCGGTGGGCACCGGCTGCTCCGCCCGCCGGCGGCGGAGGAGCCCCGCGACCGTCCCGACAAGCCAGGCCGCCGGCCAGAGGAGATCGATGATCCCGCCGAAGCGGGTGTAGACGGTCGGCCGATCCGGATCCAGCATCACCCGCCGCGTCAGCGCTCCCTTGACGAGGATTCTCGGGTCGTCCATCGGCCTCCAATGCTCGGAGGTGCCGACGAGGAAGCGATCCACGCGCCCGCTCGGCAGGATGAAGCCCGAAATCCCGGTGTTCCCGACGCGCACCACCCCCACCCGCGACTCGACGGCACGCATGATGCTGGAAGCGAGCTGGTTGTGGGCGACGCCCCAGCCGAGCCACCCCTCGGAGGTCATGTTGACGAAAAACTGAGCGCCGTTCCGCGCCGCCTCCCTCGCGCTGTCCGCGTAGTCGACGTCGTAGCACAGAGGCGTCCAGAAGCGGTAGGTCTTTCCGTCCACCTCGATCGAGAACACCGTCGCTTCCCGCCCCGGGAGCCCGTCGGGCGCGTGGCCCCAGGCCATCACCACCAGACGGTCGATCTGACGCGCCAGCCAGGGAAAGATCTCGTCCAGGAAGATGAAGGCGCGCCTTTCGGTGAACGGGAAGAGATAGATCTTGTCGTAGCGGCCTAGGATCGCGCCGCCCGGATCGATCAGGAGCGACCGCGCGCTCGGATGCTTCCCCCCGCCTCGCGTCCCCTGCGTGCCGATCAGCATGTAGGCCTTGCGGGTCGACGCCAGCCAGGTGACGACCTGCTGGTAGACGGGGTGCGTTTCGTACGGGAGCATGACGGAGTTTTCCGGCCAGACGATCATGTCCGCCGCGCCCGGCGGCACGTGCTCGGCGGTGAAGCGCTGCTGGAACTGGACGGTCCGGTCGGTCAGCTCCGGCGCGTGGTCCTGGCTGGGCTGGATCACCGCGAGCCGCGGGCCTGGCTCGAGCCGCTCGGTGGCAAGCCGCCACGCCCCGTAAGCCGTGGCGACCGCGACGATCGCCGCGGAGAGGGCCGCCCCCAGGCGGAGCCGGCGTCGGAGGTCCGGCGGCGGCCCGTCGATCCACGCGCGCGCCGCCTCGGCCATCGTGCCGAGGACCACTCCGTACAGCACGGTCAGGCCGCGCGCGCCGACCACGTCCGCAAGCTGAATCAGCAGGGGGTAGTCGTACAGGAAGGTCCCCACCTGGTACATGGTGAAGTTGCCCACTCCCACGAGCGGGCGGAGCCAATCCTCCGCGCCCATCGCCAGCGGCAGGACGACGAACGCCGGCCACCGGGTCGCCCGCCACAGGGCGTACGCGAGGACCCCCATGATCGCGAAGTGCCACGACAGGGCGGGAGCGAGAAGGATCGGGGCGAACCAGGCGAACTTCTTGAGCACGATGTGCATCGAGACGGCGTAGCCCATCAGCCCCGGCACGAAGCCGAGGATGGGCGCGCGCCACCGGTCACAGATCGCGGGGAGAAGGAGGATGGCGTAGCCGGCGCCGACGAGGGGGCCGGCCGCGGGCCAGCGCACGCCGGCATACAGCACGACGCCACCCAGCGCGGACACCGCGAGGACCTCCAGCAGACGCCGCCGGCCGCGAAGACCGCCGCTTGCCGCTCCAGCCTGCGAAGACACCACCATCAGCGGCCTGCCCCGCCCGGCGCGGCCACCCCTCGGAAACCCGCGCCGGTCGTGGCATTGGAACACGCGTTCCGGGGCGTTTCCACAGGGACGCCGCTCCGGCGGCCGGCCGCGGACAGGGCCGGCGCCCCGCGGATGGCGTGGCCGGGCCGCTGCGGTGCGGACGCGGCCGGGGGGCGGCGCCGGCCGGACGGCGCCGGCGACCGCGGGGACCCCGCGCCGCCCGGGCGCTTTCCGGAACCGGGTGCTCCGCCGGGAAAGGCACGGCGCGGAGCCGCTTTCCCGCGACGGGTGCATCCACTATGCTCGCCGCGGCACTCACCGGAGGACGCGTCATGCGCTGGACGATCGCCGCTGTACTGGTCGCCATCACCCTGCTGCCGGCTCAGGCGGCCGAACTCGCGGGCGTGAAGATGGAGGACTCGGTCGAGGTCGAAGGCCAGATCCTCGTCCTCAACGGGCTCGGCCTGCGGGAGAAGCTCTGGATCGACGTCTACGTGGCCGGGCTGTACCTGCCCCGGAAGATGGCGGACGCGGAGGAGATTCTCGCCTCCGACACGCCGCGGCGGATGGTGATGGAGTTCGTGCGCTCCGTCGGCAAGGGCAGGATCTGCGGCGGCTGGCGGGAAGGTCTGGCGAACAACAGCCCGGACGCCCCGGAATCGGTGAAGCAGGCCTTCGAGACCCTGTGCGGCTACATGGAGGACGTGGCTGCGGGGGATCGCTTCGTGTTCACCTACGTCCCGGGCAAGGGAACCGAGGTGCGCGTCAAGGGGGCCGTCAAGGGAACGATCCCGGGCAAGGAGTTCGCCGACGCCCTGTTCGCCTGCTGGATCGGTCCGAACCCGCCCGGCAAGGGCTTCAAGGCGGGGCTGCTCGGCGGCTGAATCGCCGGCGCCCCGGCACGGTCAGGCTCCCGAGACGGCTTCCCGGGCCGCGCGGAAGACCGCGCGGAACATCGGCTCGGTGAGACGTCCTGTCTGGGTGTTCTGCCGGCTCGGATGGTAAGAGGCCAGCAGCAGCCTCCCGCCGGACAGGTCGAACCGCGCCCCGTGCCGGAAGCGCGGCCTCTCCTCCAAGGGCGGCCGGCCGATCTCCCGTAGCGCGGGGACGAGCGTGTCGAAGGCCAGCCGGCCGAGGGCGACGTAGACGCGGGCGCGGCGCAGCAGGCGCAGCTCGCGCAGGAGAAACGGGCGGCACCGGGCGATCTCCTCCCGGTTCGGCCTGTTCCCGGGGGGAACGCAGCGGACGATCGCGGTGACGAAGCAGTCCCGCAGCTCGAGGCCGTCGTCGCGGGAGACCGCCCGCGCCTGGCTGGCGAACCCGTACCGGTGGAGGGTCCGGTAGAGCAGATCCCCCGACGCATCCCCGGTGAACATCCTTCCGGTGCGGTTCGAACCGTGGGCGCCGGGCGCGAGGCCCACGACGACCAGCCTCGCGCCTCCGCGGCCGAAACCGGGGACCGGCCGGCCCCAGTAGGTTTCGCCCGCGTACGCCCGGCGCTTGCGGCGCGCGATCTCCTCCCGGTGGCGCACCAGGCGCGGGCATTCGGCGCAGCGGACCACGTCGCGCTCGACCTCGGACAAGGATTCGCGCATCGGCCGCCGATGATAGCGGACGCTGCCGGGAGGCCGCTGTACAATCGCGCGCCCGCCCGTTCGCGCCGGAGGATCCGACATGCGCCGCTTCCCTGTTCTTCTTGCCGTTCTTGCGCTTTCGCTCGCGGCGGTCCCCGCCGACGAGGGGATGTGGCGTCTCGATCAGCTCGAGCAGCTCGATTGGGATGCGATGAAGGCCAGGGGCCTGCGCCTGGGGCCGGAGGAGGTCCGGGGCCTCGCCCGGGCCGTGGTGAAGATCTCGATGGGACGCGGTTACGGCACCGGATCGTTCGTCTCGGACCAGGGGCTGATCCTCACCAACCACCACGTCGCGCACCAGTGCATCTCGACGAACTCGGACGTCGAGGAGAACCTTCTCGAGAAGGGATTCCTGGCGGAATCGAGGGAAGAGGAGATCCCCTGCCGCGGGTTCGAGGTCCTGCGCGCCCTTTCGATGCGCGACGTCACGAGCGAGGTTCAGAAGCCGGAAGACGCCTCGCTCGATCCGTTCGAGCGGTACAAGAAGCGGGAGGCGCGTCGCAATCGGCTCGCCACCGAGTGCCAAGGCGGCCGGGAGGACCGGCGGTGTCAGGTGGTTCCTTTCTACGGCGGTGCGCAGGAGATGCTCGTCCGGTATCAGGTCATCCGGGACGTCCGGCTCGTCCACGCGCCGGAGCGGGCACTCGGCGTGTTCGGGGGGGATATCGACAACTTCGAATGGCCGCGGCACACGCTCGACTACTCGCTGCTGCGCGCCTATGACGCAGGCGGCGCGCCCTTCCACCCGGACGTCAGCTTGAAGATCTCGCTCTCCGGCTACACCGAGGGCAGCTTCGTGATGGCGTTGGGCTACCCGGGCTCCACCCGCCGTTACCTCCCGGCGGCCGAGCTCGCGTTCCAGACCGAGGAATTCGCTCCCCGCGTCCTGGACCGCATCCGCTCCGTCCTCGCGGTCTACCGCAAGCACGCGGCGAGGGACGAGGCCACGCGGCTGGCGCTGATCGACTCCATCAGAGGTCTGGCGAACGCGGAGAAGTACTACTCCGGGATGCTGGCGGGACTGCAGCGGATGCATCCGGACCGGCAGAGGCGGCGGATGGAGGAGGACCTCGCGGCCTGGATCGCCGCGGATCCGGAGCGCCGGAAGCGGTATGGTGACCTGCTTCCCGCCATCGAAGACCTCGCACGGCGCCAGCGGGAGACGGTCGAGCGGCAGATGTTGTTCTCGCGCGCCGGGTGGATCCGATCCCTCGGATGGGCCTACGCGCTCTACGAGCGGAGCGTGGAACGGGAACTCCCGGACGACCAGAGGCACGACCCCTACCACGACCGGCAAGAACCCGCGCTCCGGCTGCGCATCGTGGAGACGCCTCGCAAGATGGTCCCGCAGGCGGACGAGGAGCTGCTGGCCGGCTTCATCGCCGACGCCCTGCGGCTGCCGGAGGATCAGCGCATCGACGCCGTCGCGAAGCGGGCGCAGGGGCGGGAGGGCACGCCCGAGGAGGTGGCGCGGCGGATCGCGGCGGAGCTGGTGTCGGGGACGAAAGTCGGCGATCCGGAGACCAGGCGGCGCTACTTCGAGGCGAGCAAGAAGGACCTGCTCGACAGCGGCGATCCGATGATCCTCTTCGCCGCCGACCTGCACGCGCAGCGGCGGCCCTTCGAGGACCGCCTCGACCGCGAGATCACAGCGCCCGCGGAGGAGCTGTCACGCCGCTACGCGGCGGCACTGATGGAGTTCCGCGGCGGGAACCTCTACGCCGACGCCAACGCGACCCTGCGCTTCACGCACGGGCGTGTCCTCGGCTACTTCCCCTACGGCCGCGGGAGCCGGCTCGGCTACGCGACCACGGCCGGATCGATGATGGCGGCGGTGACCGACCACCCCGACTACGCGCTGCGCGACGAGGTGAAGGCGCAGCTCGCCGGCCGGAAGCTCGACCTGCTCGTCGACCCCTTCCTCGGCAACCTCCCGATCGACTTCGTGGCCGACATCGACACCACGGGCGGCAACTCGGGCAGCCCCGTCCTCGACGGCACGGGCCGCGTCCTGGGCGTCCTCTTCGATGGCAACTTCGAGGGGCTCGCCTCCGACCTGGCCTACGACGGCGAGCACGATCGGTCGATCATGGTCGACGTCCGGGCGATCCTGCACGTCATGCTCAGCGTGTACGGAGCGGTGGATCTCGCCGCGGAACTCGGCCTGTGACGTTCGCGGCCCGCGCCTGTCCGCGGGGCGCCGCCCGCACCGGGGCCGCAGGCCGGCCGGCGCCGGCGGCGGTCGCCGGGACGGCCTCTCAGGAGCTGCGCCCGGGGCGTTGCCGGCTGGAGGGAAGCAGCCGGGCGCGCAGAAGCCCGGCGTAGCGGTTGAGAGGGTGCTGGCGCGGGAGGAAAGAGAAGACGGGGGGCCGGCGACGTCCGAGAGAGGCCAGGAGCCGCTGGGCCGGGGCGCAGTCGGGCTCGAGCGCCAGCGCCGTTTCGAGAGCCTCCACCGCGAGGTCCTTGCGCGGGAGGAGGAGATAGACGCGGGCCGCGTTCACGTACAACTCCGCCTCCATCGGGCAGGCCCGCACCGCCTCCTCGCACAGGCGCCTTCCCCGGTCCAGGTCGCCCTCCGCGTGCGCCAGGGCCAGGCCGTAGAACGAGCGCAGGTGCGGAGTGACGCCGAGGCCCGGCTGGAGCCTCGCGTGCGCCAGGGCGCGCTCCAGCGGATCGAGCGCCTGGGCGTATTCCCCCGAGCGAGCCAGCTCGACCCCCAGGCGGTACCAGCGCTCGAAGACGGCCGCGTGGCCCCATGAGCGCGGCGGCAGAGTGGTGCGTCCCCTCATGGCGGTGAACCTCCGCCGGGGAATCTCGTGCCGCCGGGCGCGGCGGGCAAACGGGGGTCAGGAGGGTGCGCGCCAGCGGCTCGTGAGCCGGCGGAGGCGCTCGACCGCCCGCTCGACACCTTCCCGGTCGGGCCCCTCGACCGTCACGAGCACCACCGGCCCGTCCGGATAGGACCCCACCTCGAGATCGGGGTGTTCTTCCGCGAAGCGGTCGAGGACGGGGGCGATCTCCGCCTCCTCCGCGGCCAGCTCGATCTGGCCGCGATGCAGGGGGCGGCCGCTGAACCGCGGGGCGATCGCCGCGAACTTGCGCCTCACCAACTCCGGAACCCCCGGAAGGAGGAAGACGTTCCGCACCCTGACCACGGGCCAGCGGGAGCCCGGTTCCCGCTCGAGCGCGGCGCCCTCGGGGATCCTCGCCATCCGGAAGTGAGCCGGCGTCGCCCGGTCTCCGAGGTGGTTCCGGATCAGGGAGGCGAGGGTGGGATCCTCGACGACCCGCAACCCGAACGCCTGCGCGACCCCGGCGATCGTCCGGTCGTCGTGCGTGGGGCCGATGCCCCCGGTGGTGATGACATAGGTGTGTTCCCCGGAGAGCTCCCGGACCGCGCGGGCGATCGCCTCCACATCGTCCCGGACGACCAGGGCGCGGGTGACCCGCACGCCTCTTCTCCACAGCTCCGCGGCGAGGAACGGCAGGTTCTCGTCCCGCACGCGCCCCGACAGGAGCTCGTTCCCGACGAGAAGGATCGCGGCGGTGGGGGAGGAACTCACGGATGCGCCCCCGGGTCGCGCCACCGGCCCGCCCCGCGTCCGGCGCGCGGGAGGACGCAGCCGGGCGCATCCACGGTCATTCCGGGCCGCGGCCGGGGAAGGCAGCCCGGCGCACGCCGTGGGGCGGCCGCTCCGCGGACCGCCCCACGCCGGTGTGCTCGCTCAGTTGCCGACCAGGAAGTCGTGGCCCCGGACCGTCTTCCGCCCGTTGGCCAACGCCCGGGCGGCGGCCTGCTGGATGTACCAGTGGACCACGTTGTTCAGCGACTCCACCGCGTCGGACGCGACGTTGACGTTGTTCTCCCGCAGCGCCTGCTTGACCTTGCTCGCCACCATGAGCATCTCCGCGCTCTTCTTCGCGCGGGAGCGGGAGGTCTTCTTCGAACGGCTGGCAGACCGGCTGGTCTTCTTCTTCGCTTTTCTGGCCATCGGCTTTGCTTTCCTCCTCACCGGGACCCGAAACGCCCCGTTTACCCTCGAAACGGCCGTTTCCGCCCGATCCGCACGCATAGGTAGCACCGAAAACAAAACGGATCAACCCGGAAACGGGCTTTTTTTGCCATTTTTCGGGCGATCCGGGCCGCGCGACCTTCGCCGGCGGCGTTCGGCCGCACCCCTTCTCCCCTCCTCGGCGCGAGGCCGGGCATCCGGGTTAGCCTAGGTGGCCGATGAACCGCCGCTCCGCGACCCGACCGACGGAACCCGCCGCGCGCCCGGCGGCGGGAACGCTCCTCGCCGTCTTCCTCGTCGCTCTCGTCCCCTACGTGCGCGTCCCGTCCATACCTCTTCTGAGCGACTGCCACATCGCCATCGAGAACAACCCCTACGTTCGGGAGCGGCCCCTCGGCGAGATCTTCGGCGTCGACTTCTGGGGTTCCCCCCTCGATGCGCGCTACGCCACCGGTTCCTACCGGCCGCTGGTGACGCTCTCCTGGGCCCTCCAGGTGCGCGCCTTCGGCTACAGCCCGAGGGTGCTGCACCTGACCGACATGGCGCTCCACGGCGTGGGGGCGGTGCTGGTGGCGCTGATCGCGGGAGCCCTGCTCCGGCACCCGAGGGCGGCTCTCGCGGCGGGGATCCTGTTCGGCGTCCACCCCGTGCTGAGCGAGGCGGTGGTGTCGGGAGTCGGTCGCGCCGACCTGATGGCCTCGGTGGCCCTTCTCGCGGCACTCCTCGTGCGCCTTCGCGTCCGGCGGCGTGCGGTCGCCGACGCCGCCTCGGCGGCCCTCGTCGGGGCGGCACTGCTGTGCAAGGAGTACGCCGTCTCCTTCCCCTTTCTCCTGGCGGCCGCGGATCTGATCGCCGCTCGGGCGGCGGGGACTCGTCCCGACTGGCGCCGCCTCGTCCCGGGCTGGGGCGCGATGCTGGCCTTGCTCGGGGGCTACCTCGGGCTCCGCTACGCGCTGATCGGGGCGGTCGGCGGCGTGCCGATGCTGGGCCCGGCGAACCACCCGCTGTACGGGCAGCCGCTCTCCGTGCGGTGGGCCACCGCGCTCTGGATGTTCGTCCACGCGTTCCGGCTGGTGCTCGTGCCGATCGCGTTGAGCGCCTTCCATCAGGGCTACGGCGCGCTCGCCATCGCGCGGAGCTTTCTGGAGCCGCGCGCGCTCGCCGGCGCGGCCCTGCTCGCCGGTCTCGCCGCCGGCGCGGGATGGGCGCTCCACCGCCGGAGGCAGCCCGTACCCGCCATCGCCTTCGCACTCTTCTTCTTTCCCCTCGCCCCCTCCCTCAACACCGTGAGCCTGGCCGGTGTGCTGCTCGCCGAGCGCTTTCTCTACCTGCCGACCGCCGGGCTGGCTCTGCTCGCGGGGCTGGCGCTCCGGTGGTGGTTCGACCGGAAAAGGGAGCGGCCGGCGATCGTGTGGGCGGCGGTCGGCGTCGCGGCCGTCCTTCTCGCCGCCGGGACCGACCGGAGGGTCGGCGACTGGCGATCGGAGGAGAGCCTGGCGCGCGCCGCGCTCGCCTGGTACCCCGAGGCCGACGTGCCGTGGTACCTGCTGGGCCAAGCGCTGGGAAGACAGGGGAGGGATGCCGAGGCGGCCCAGGCGTTCGAGAGATCGCTGGCGATCAACGACCGCAACCCGATGGTCTGGAAGAACTACGCGGTGGCCCTCGGGCGCCTCGGACGGCTCGAGGAGGCGGCGCGGGCCTACCGCCGGTCCCTCCAGCTCTCTCCTCCCGACCTGGAGCCGCTGTGGAGGGGACTCGGGCGGGTCGAGCTCAAGGCCGGCCACTTCGAGCGGGCGCTTTCGGCGCTCCGCCGCGCCCACGAACTGCGCCCGGACGACGCAACGGCCACCGTCGCCTTCGCCCAGGCGCTGTTGCGCGTCGCGCAGAAGCGGCTCGGGGAAGGGCGTGCGGAGGAGGCCGTGGCTCTCGCCCGGGAGGCGGCCGGCCTGTCCCCGCTACCGCCGGATGGACGGTTCCTGGCCGCGCTCGTGTTGCACCGCGCCGGGGCCGCTGACGAAGCCCGCGAGCAGTTCGACATCGCCCTCCGCGAGGATCCGGAACTCCTCCGGCGCCGCCACGAACAGGCGATGAAGCTGGAGCGTGAGAGCCGGTACGACGAGGCCGCGGAGCTCTTCCGGGAGATCCTCGCCGCGCGGCCCGACCACGTCCCCAGCCTGTTCAACCTCGGACGCGCGCTGCTGCTGGCGGGCCGGCCGGACGAAGCGGTGGAGCCGCTCGAGCGGGGACTCGCCCTGCGGGACGACCCGGCCGCGCGCGCCCTTCTCGCCCGGGCACGCGCGGCCTCAGGACGCCCCCGGTAGCCCGCTCCGCGGATCGCCCGGCGTCCTCAGCGATCGTGCCGGGAAGCCGGGCGGTCCCGGTCGGCCTGGCGCCGCGCGCGCTCGAAGCGCCGCCGCACCATCGACCGCTGCTCGGGGGTGAGCAGGCGCGCGATATCCACGCGGGCGCGGAGCTGGACGCTGGCGAGTTCGCACTCCGCCTTCTCGACCTTCTCGATCGCATCGGCGATCGCCGCGTCGTCGAGCTCTTCCTTCTCCAGCAGGCGCATCAGCGCCATCCGCGCCTTTTCCCGCGCGGCCCGCAGCTCGATCATGCGATCGGCCGCCTCGTAGGCGACGCGGTCGATCTGCTCCACCTGCTCGGGCGTGAGCCCCAGGCGCTCGACGGCCTCCGGGTTCTTCCACCAGCGCTGGCCGAGCTCGCGTCCCCTCGCGGGCGCAGCGCCGAAGGCCGCCGCGATCGCGGCGAGTCCCACCGCCGCGGCGACCAGCGGCCGCAGGAGGCCGCTGTGTCCGTTCCTGGTGTTCGTGCTGGATCTCATCGTCGTCTCCTTGCTGTGCGGATGGCACCAGCGTCACAGAACCGCTTCCAGGAGGTCCGTCTCGACCTCCGGATCCTCTTCGAACAGAGGCGGAAGAGGCACGCTCTCCGGCGGCTCTTCCGCCAGCTCCCACGGGCCGAACGCGGCCAGGAGATCGTCGCCGGCCTCGGCGTCCGGCTCGGGGAGGGGCAGCTCCCACAGCCAGGCGGTGGCGGTCGTTACCTCCGGCGGCTCGGTCAGGAGCGCGAGCCCCGCCCCCGCCGCGAGGAGCGCCGCCGCGGCGAGAGCGGCGAGCCACGCCGCCGGCCGGGTGCGCCGCCGCTGAGCGATCCGATCGAGCACCTCCCGGCGCTGGCGATCGAAGAACCGATCGACCTCGGAGTCCCGCGTCACGGCGCCTCCCCGGGCCCGGCGGCCCAGGCGCCCGTGGCGCCGGCGAGCCTCGCGCCCACCACCTTCCGGAGTCTCCGGACGGTCCGGTGGAGGTGGACCTTGATCGTCCCGGTGTGCACCCCCAGGCGGCGGGCGATTTCCTGGACCGGGAGCCCCTCGAGGTATCTCATCTCGAACACCTCCCGCTGCCTGCCCGGCGGGATCGCGTCGATCGCCTCGCGGACCGCTCGTGCGGCCTCCCGCGCCAGCAGCTCGGCCTCGGCGCCGGGCGCCGTGTCCGGCATCTCGGCGGCTGCTTCCTCGCCGGAAACCTCGCGCCCCGCGCGGCGACCCCGGTCGGCCAGGAGGTTCCGGAGGATCCGGAACAGCCACGGTCCGAACCGATCCGGATCCTCCAGGCGGTCGAGCCGGTCGAACGCGCGGAGGAACGTCTCCTGGACCAGGTCGTCGGCATCGGCGAGATCCCCCGTCGAGCGCAGCGCCACCGCGGTGAGCGGGCGCTGGTAGCGGCGAACCAGCTCCGAGAACGCCTCGAGATCGCCGCGGCGCGAGCTTCGCACGAGGTCGGGATCGCCCGCGGAGCGCTTCGTCGCCAAGTTCCGCCTCCGTGAGACAGGACGGCCGGATCGCCCCGGGGTTGACACGGCGCTCCGCGCCCCGGCCTGTAGAATCGGCGTGACGGAGACCCGCCATGCCGCGCCTGACCAGAATCTATACCCGTACCGGGGACGACGGTTCGACGGCCCTCGGCACCGGGGAGAGGGTTCCCAAGGACGATCCCCAGGTCGAGGCCTACGGGACGATCGACGAGCTCAATGCGGCGATCGGGCTCGCGCTCGCGCAGCGTCCCGCGGAGGCGGTCGCGACCGAGCTGCGGCGGATCCAGAGCGAGCTGCTGAACCTCGGGGCGGTGTTGTCGACGCTCGGCGGGAAGGGCGGGGCCGGCCCCGCGATCGCGGACGCGCACGTGGACGCTCTCGAGGCGGCGTGCGACCGCCTCAACGCGGAGCTGGGGCCGCTGCGCAACTTCATCCTCCCGGGAGGAACGCCCGCCGCGGCGGCGCTGCACGTGGCGCGGACGGTCTGCCGGCGGGCCGAGCGCGCCATCGTCAGCCTCTCGCGGCAGGTGGCCGTCCCCGACGTGGCGCTGCGCTACGTGAACCGCCTGTCCGACCTGCTGTTCATCATGGCGCGGTACGAGAACCGGGAGCGGGGGGTCGCCGATGTCCTGTGGGACACGGAGGTCTGACCGCCTCCTCCTGACGGCGCTCGCCGCGCTGTGGCTGGCCGGCTGCGCGGCCGGGGGAGTGCCGCAGGCGCCGGCGCGACCCGAGCGGATCTGCTCGGTCAGCCTCGCGGGCGACGAGCTGCTGGCGCTCCTGGTGCCGGTGGAACGGGTCGTTTGCGTATCGGCGCTGGCGGACGACCCCGAGACGAGCAACGTGGCCGGGTTCTATCCGCCAGCGATCCCGCGGCTGTCCGCCAACATCGAGCCCGTGATCGCCTCGCGACCGGATCTCGTGGTCGCCGCCCCCTGGAACGAGGGCGGGTTCCTTCGCCTGCTCGCCCGTTCCGGCATCCCGTCGCTGGTGCTCGACGAGGTCCGCGACTTCGACGGGCTGCGGGCGCTCGTCGTTCGCCTCGGGGAGCGCCTCGGGGAGCCCGAGCGGGCCCGCGCCGTGGTCGCCGATCTCGACCGTCGCCTGGAGGCGCTCAGGAGCCGGCGGCCGGAGCCCGGCGCGCGGCCCCGGGTGCTCTCCCTCTCGCACTCCGTCGTCGCCGGAGCGGGAACGACGGTCGACGCCCTGATCCGCGCCGCGGGCGGGAGGAATGCGGCTGCGGAGGCGGGCGTGACGGGGCACCGCAAGCTCTCCGTGGAGAGGATCCTGGCGATCGATCCCGACGTGCTGCTGCTCGGGTTCGATCCGGGGGGATCGCCGGACGCCGCGCTCGCCTCCACGCCGGCGCTCGCGTCGATGCGCGCGGTCAGGGAGGGACGCGTCGTGGTCTTGCCCCCGCGCCTGCTCACCACGGTGAGCCCGCACTTGATCGAAGGTGCCGAGCGTCTGGCCGCGGCCCTCGGTTCCGGACGCGTGGCGCGCCATGGCGGGATCGAACGGTGAGAGCGGACCGCCTCCACCCGGCCGCTGTCACCGCGGGGCTCGCCGCGCTGCTCGCCGTCGCGGCGGCCGCCGGTCTTCTCTTCGGCGGGGCACCGGGTGTCGGGCCGGCGGAGATCGTCGCGGCGATCGCCGGGCAGGCGCCGCCGGACCCGATCGCTCGCGCGCTGCTCTTCGAGGTGCGCCTTCCGAGGGTTCTCCTCCTCGCGCTGGCCGGTGCCGCGCTGGCGGCGTCCGGCGCGGCGCTGCAGGCGTGTCTGGAGAACCCGCTCGCCGACCCCGGACTTCTCGGCCTGTCGGGAGGCGCGGCCGTGGGAGCGGTGGCCGCCCACGCCGGCGGCCTTGCGGCACGGTGGCCCGCCTCGGTGCCGGCCGCCGCGTTCGGGGGCGCGCTCGCGGCGGTCGCGGTCGTGTACGCCCTGGCGCACGCCGCCGGACGGCCCACGACCGGAACGCTGCTGCTCACCGGCGTCGCGGTCGGGAGCCTGGCCTCCTCGCTCGTGTCGGTCATGCTCCTTTCCACCGGGAGCCACCGCGTCCACGAGATCTTCGCCTGGCTGCTGGGGTCGGCGGAGGGGGCGAGCTGGGACGAGGTGCGCCTCGCCACGCTGCCCGTGCTCGCCGGCCTGGGGGCGCTGCTCGCTCTCGGGCGCCTCGTGGACGCCCTCGCCCTGGGGGAAGAGCACGCCGCGGGGGTCGGCGTCGATCTCCTCAAGGGCCGGGCGGTTCTTTTAGCGGCGGTGTCGCTGACCGCAGGATCGGCCGTCAGCGTGGTCGGCCCGATCGGCTTCGTCGGTCTGATGGTGCCGCACATGCTTCGCGGGCTGACCGGCGCGGCGGCGCGCGCCCTTCTCCCGGCCTCCGCGATCGGCGGCGCGGCGCTCCTCGTCGCGGCCGATCTGCTCGCCCGGACGGCCTCGCGGCGGTTCGAGGTGCCGGTGGGGGTGGTGACCGCCCTGCTCGGCGTGCCCTTCTTCCTCTTCCTTCTCCATCGCAGCCGGACGCGTCACTGAGATTGCTGCAGGTCTCGCGCCACCTCTGCCGCGCGGCGCATCACCCTCAGGATGTTCCCCCCGGCGATCTTGCGGATCTCGTCCTCGCCGTACCCGCGTTCGAGCAGGACCCGGATCAGGTTCGGATACCGGGAGACGTCCTCGAGACCGCGGGGCAGGGAATCACCGACGCCGTCGAAGTCGGAGCCGAACCCGACGTGATCGACGCCGACGAGCGACACCACGTGGTCGATGTGGTCGGCGACGTCGGCGACGTCGGCGTAGCCGGGGTGGTGGGCCTTCCGGTAGGCTGCGGCGTGCTCGCGGAATTCGGGATCGTCCCGGGACAGTCCGCGCTCGACCCGCCACGCCTCCAGGGCCTTCCGGAGCGACTCCTGCCGCCTCCGGATCCCATCGTCGAGGAAGGACGACCCGAAGTTGATCTGGACGACCCCTCCGGATCTCGCGATCCCGCGGATCAGCTCGTCGCTGAGGTTCCGCTGCCAGCCCGGAGTGAACCGGCGGCAGGAGGAGTGCGAGGCGATCACGGGAGCGCGGCTGATCTCGAGGACGCGCCGCGCCGCGTCGTCGGTGAGGTGAGAGACGTCGATCAGGATCCCGAGGCGGTTCATTTCCCGGACGACCTCTTCACCGAACGGGCTGAGGCCGTGCCAGCGCGGCTGCTCGTCGTACGAGGAATCGGCGATGAGGTTGTTCCGCGAGTGGGCGAGCGTGATGTATCGGATGCCTCGCTCGTAGAAGTGGGTCAGATTCCCGATGTCGCCTTCGATTCCAGCGCCGTTCTCCATCCCCAGCAGGAGAGAGAATCGACCCTGGCGGAAGTTCCTCTCCACGTCCTCCGCGCTCGCCGCCAGCGCGAACTTGTCCGGGTGCTGCGCGGCGATCCCCTCGACGATGTCGATCAGCTCGTCGGCCAGTCGCCTCGCTCCGCCGGACTCCTGGTACCGCGCCGGCACGTAGATCGACATGAACGCGGCGTCCAGGCCACCCTCGCGCGCGCGCACGTAGTCGAAGTCGCCGCTCGGCGTGCGCCGGGAGATGTCCTCCGGTTTCCGATAAAGGCGGTAGGGGAGGTCGATGTGCGTATCCACGATCGGCACCGCGTGCGCGATTCGCACCGCCTCGCCGGCGTCGCCACGCGGGTGCACGCACGCCCACACCCCGGCCAGCAGAAGAGCGAATGCTCCGGCGAACAGCGGCCGCGCCGCCGTCAACGCCACTCCTCCAGCGCGCGGACGAGCGCGCCGAGAAATCGGTTCGCGGTGAAGCCGTCGAGGGCCCGGTGGTCGATCGTGAGGGTCACGTAGACCATCGGCCGGATTTGAATGGCGTCCCCCTCGGGAGTGTCGACGACGACGACCCGTTTTTGCAGCTTGCCGACGCCGATCAGGGCGGACTGGGGCCGATGGATGATCGGCGTCGCGATCAGGCTTCCGGTGGTGCCGTGGTTCGAGATCGAGATCGTCCCGCCCTGAAGCTCCTCCGGCCGGAGCCGGCCGGCGCGGGCCCTGGCGGCGAGGTCGGTCAGCCGCCTCGCGATGCCCAGGAGATCGAGCTGCTGGCACCGGTGGAGCACGGGCACGACGAGGCCCTCGTCTCCCAGCGCCGTCGCCACGCCGACGTTCACGTCCTCGAACACTTCGAGGTGGTCGTCGTGCCAGGTGCTGTTGACCGCCGGGACCTCCGCGACCGCCCGCGCCGCGGCCGCGACGAAATAGGCGGTGAGGGTGAGCCGGGCGCCCTGGCGCGCGAACTCCTCCACGTGCGCCTTGCGATGCGCGAGGACCGCCGACATGTCGGCCTCGAAGACAGCCGTCACGTGGGGGGCCGCCCGGACCGACTCCACCATGTGCCGCGCGATCGCCAGCCGCATCGGCGAATGCGGCCGCTTGCGGCCGGTGGGGGCGGGCGCCGGCGTCCGGGCTTCGTCGGCGGGAGCCGATGCCCGCTCGAGATGTTCGAGCACGTCCCGGTGGGTGATCCGGCCGCCGCGGCCCGTACCGCGGATCGCCTTCGGGTCGAGGCCGTGCTGCGAGACCAGTCGCCGCACGGCGGGGCTGAGACGCGGCGCGCCTTCCGCGGTGGGCGGCGCAACGGCCGGCGCGGGGGGCGGCGCCGGTTCCCGGGCGGCGGCGTCGATCCGCCCGAGGATCGCTCCCGGCGCGACCTCCTCTCCCTCGTCGACGAGCACCTCGCACAGGACGCCGCCGGCGGGCGCCGGCACCTCCAGGGTGACCTTGTCGGTGGCGATCTCGACGAGCGGCTCGTGGAGGCGGACGGACTCTCCCGGGCGCTTGAGCCACCGGGCGACGACGGAACGCGCTCCCTCCGCCTCGTCGGCCGGAACCACGATGTCGATGCGCCTGCTTTCCCCGACGGTCATGGCCGCTCCGTTCTCAGAAGGCGAGCAGCTCTCTCATCTTCGCCTCGATCCGCTCCGTGGTGGGCACGACCGCTTCCATGAGCCCGGTGTCGTAGGGGATCGGGACGTCCGGGACCGCGAGTCTCACCACCGGGGCGTCCAGGTCGAACAGAGCTTCCTCGGCGAGCGTCGCGGCGATCTCGGCGCCGAAGCCGCAGGTCAGTCCGTCCTCGTGAACGATCAGGCAGCGTTTCGTGCGCGACACGGACTGGAGCACCGCGTCCTTGTCCCATGGAGAGATGGTGCGGAGATCGATCAAATCGATTCCGGCCTCCACCCTCTCCGCCGCGCGCTCGCAGCGCTCCACCATCGCCCCCCACGAGACGACGGTCAGGTCTCCTCCCTCGCGGACCCGCCGCGCGCGCCCGAACGGGAGGACGAAGTCGTCGCCGGGATAGGGGCGGCGCGCCCATGCGGCGTCGAGGAGAGCCCGGTGCTCGAAGAAGATCGTCGGGTCGTCTCCGCGCATGGCGGCTCGCAGCAGTCCCACCGCGTCCTCTGCATTGGACGGTATCGCGACGCGCCACCCGACGGCGTGGGCGAAGACCGCCTCCCCCGACACGCTGTGCCACGGATCGCCGCACTTGGCGAACCCCCCGGGCATGCGCACCACGATGGGAGCGGCAAAGCGGTTCGCGGTCCGCCACCGGATCGTTCCGCAGTTGTTGAGCTGCTCGGTGGCCGGATCGGCGTACTTGCGGAACTGGATCTCGGCCACCGGGACGAGGCCGGCGATCGCCATCCCGACGGCTCGGCCGACGATCCCTTCCTCGGAGAGGCTCGTGTCGAACACACGCTCCGGCCCGAACTTCGCCTGGAGGCCCATGGTGGCGGCATGGACCCCTCCCTTCGGCGCGACATCCTGCCCGAAGACGAGCAGCCGCGGGTTGACGCGCAGCTCGTGTTCCAGCGTCCGGCGGATGGCGGTCAGCATGTTGATCCGCGGCGGTTCCGGGGACGGGACGTCCGTACCGCGCGGCAGCTCCACGCCCTCGGCCGCGAGCCCTCCGGCCTGGGCCGGCAGCGAAGCGCCCGAGGGTCCGCGCTCGGCGAAGCGATAGCGGGTGACGCTGGCCGGATCGGGCCGCGGCCGGCGCCGCGCGGCCTCCACCGCGCGCTCCACGTCCGCCACCGCTTCGCGCGCCAGCGCCTCCCATTCGTCCTCGGAGATCAGCCCGGGCACCAGGTGGCGCCGCAATTTCGGCAGGGGATCGTTCTCGCGCTCCCGGCGCAGGACGTGTTCCGGCTTGTAGGCCTGGGTGTCCTGGCCCGAGTGCCCCGAAAGGCGCGGCACGGTCAGGCGCAGGAGCAGCGGGCCGCGGCGCGAGCGGACGTGGCCGACCGCGCGGCGCACGAGCGCCGCGCACCCGGCGGGATCGGTTCCGTCCCCCTCCATCACGGTGAGGTTCCTGAACGAGGCGAGGTTGGCGGCGATGTTTCCGCCCGGGGTCTGCATCGTGTTGGGAACCGAGATGCCGAAGCCGTTGTCCTCGATGTAGAAGAGGAGCGGCAGCTCGAGCGTCGTGGCGATGGTGAGAGCGGACCAGAAACCGTTCGTCGCCACCGACCCGTCTCCCCCGTGCACGACCGCGATCGAGCGGTCGTAGGTCGAGTCGCCCAGGACCCGCCGCCGGTACTCGATCGCCTGCGCCCAGCCTGCCGCGGGTGTGTACTGCGAGCCGACCTCCCCCGACATGGGCAGCACGGTCGGGCCGCCGTCGCCCGGCAGGTTGCACACCACGCCGATGTCGCGCCCGTCGCTGAAGCCCCCCGACCGCCCCATCGGCGCGGCCGCGGCGTCCTCGAGGGGAAGGCCGAGCGCCAGGAGCAACGGGCGGGAGCGGTAGTAGGCTCCGATCCCGTCGTGCGGGTCGTCCAGCAGGCTGCCGAGGATCGCCTGCGACAGGTCGTGTCCCCGCGCCGAGAACTGGTAGAGGACCTCTTTCCGCGGGACCAGTTCCGTCTCCTCGATCTCGTCGAGGGCCCGCGACCGCAGCACGACGCGCGCGACTCGCAGCCAGTCGATCGCCGCATCGGCGGCCGCCGGTTCGCTGCTGGTCCCGCGGTTCGGCATGGGGGCTCCGTCCCGCGTCGCCCGGCGCGGGGATCGCGCCGGGCCGGGCGCTCCGGTGTATTCTCGGCGTCCGCCCGGGCGGGGCGCGGCGATTGTACCGGAGCCCTGGCGCGCCGCACGCGCCGCCGCGCGGCCTGCCGGCGGGAGCGAGACCGATGGCTTACGAATCGATTCGTTATGAGCGCCGGGACGCCGTCGCCCGGATCGTGCTCGACCGCCCGAAGGTCCTCAACAGCTTCGACCGTTCCATGGCGAAAGAGCTGCAGGCCGCGCTCGACGATGCGGAGTCCGATCCGGCGGTCCGGTCGGTGCTTCTCACCGGCGCGGGCCGCGCCTTCTGCGCGGGACAGGATCTGGCCGAGGCGCTCCCCGAGCAGGGCGAGGCGCCGCCGATCGATGGGATCGTTCGGGAGAGCTACAACCCGCTCGTGCTTCGTATCGTGAGAGGGAGCAAACCGGTCGTCTGCGCGGTCAACGGCGTCGCCGCGGGCGCCGGAGCCAACCTGGCGCTCGCCTGCGATTTCGTGATCGCCGCCGAGGAAGCCGTCTTCATCCAGGCCTTCGTCAGGATCGGTCTCGTGCCGGACACGGGGGGCACCTATCTGCTGCCACGCCTGGCCGGGCTCGCCCGGGCCCGGGCGCTCGCGATGCTCGGCGAGCGCCTGCCCGCCCGGCAGGCCTTCGAGTGGGGCCTCATCCACGAGGTCTGCCCCGCCGGGGAACTGGAGGAGCGTTCCTTCGCCCTGGCCCGCCGGCTCGCCGCCATGCCCACCCGCGCCCTCGGCATGATCAAGGAGGCGTTCGCGGAATCGCTGGGCAACGATCTCGAATCGCAGCTCGAACTCGAGGCGCGGCTCCAGGCCGAGGCGGCGCGCACCGGAGATTTCGCGGAGGGCGTGCGCGCCTTCCGGGAGAAGCGAGAGCCGCGATTCTCGGGGACGTGATCGATGGCCGAGTCCGGGAAGCCGCGGGTGGGGATCGTCGGAGCCGGGACGATGGGCGGGGGCATCGCCCTCGTCGCCGCCGCGGCCGGGCACTCCGTGGTGCTCCATGACGCCGACGCGGGCGCACTCGCCGCGGCCCGGGGGAGGATCGAACAGGCGCTGGCCCGCCGCGCCGCCCGCGGGCGCTTGACGGTCGAGGAAGCCGAGAGGATCGGCTCCCGGATCGGCACCGCCGCCGGGCTCGCGGACCTCGAAGGCGCCGGCGTGGTCATCGAGGCGGTGGCCGAGCGCCTGGAAGTGAAACGCGAGGTCCTGCGCGCGGTGGAGCGCGTGGCGGAGCGCGATGCGCTCCTGGCGACGAACACCTCGTCGCTGTCGATCGCGGGGATCGGAGCCGGGCTTTCGGATCCCGGTCGCTTCCTAGGGATGCACTTCTTCAATCCGGCGCCGGCGATGGAGCTGGTCGAGGTGGTCCCCGCCCTGACCACCCGCCCGGAGACGGTTCGGCGGGCCGTGACGCTCGCGCGCGCCTGGGGGAAGACGCCCGTCGTCGCCAAGGACACGCCGGGCTTCATCGTCAACCGCATCGCCCGTCCGTTCTACGGGGAGGCGCTGCGGATCCTCGACGAGGGCATCGCGGACGCGGCGACCGTCGACTGGGCGATGAAGGAGTTCGGCGGGTTCCGGATGGGACCGTTCGAGCTGATGGACCTCATCGGCAACGACGTGAACTTCACCGTGACGGAGACGATGTTCCACGCCTTCTACGGCGAACCGAGATACCGGCCGTCGATCACGCAAAAGCGGATGGTCGAAGCGGGGCGGCTGGGCCGGAAGTCGGGCATCGGCTTCTACGACTACCGCGAGGGCGCGGTCCGCCCGCGCCCGTCGGGCGACGAGGAGCTCGGCCGGCGCATCTTCCGCCGCATCCTCGTGATGCTCGTCAACGAAGCCGCCGACGCCGTCTTCTGGGGCGTCACCACCCCGGAGGAGGCCGATCTCGCCATGACCAAGGGGGTCAACTATCCGAAGGGACTCTTGCGCTGGGGGGACGAGATCGGGCCTGCGGCGGTTCTCGACGAGCTCGACCGCCTCCGGGCCGACTACGGCGAAGAGCGGTACCGCGCCAGCCCTCTCTTGCGCCGCGCCGTGCGCGAGGGAACCACGCTGACAGAGGCCGGCATGCGCGGAAAGCGAGGTGGATCGTGCTGAGAGACGCTTTCCTCGTCGATGCAGTCAGAACGCCGATCGGAAAGCTCGGGGGATCGCTGGCGCCCGTCCGGGCCGACGACCTGGCGGCGCTGCCGTTGGCCCGGCTGCTCGAGAGGAACGCCGGAATCGATCCGGCGGCGATCGACGACGTGATCCTCGGATGCGCCAACCAGGCGGGTGAGGACAATCGCAACGTCGCTCGGATGGCGCTGCTGCTCGCCGGGCTTCCCCCGTCCGTGCCGGGCGAGACGGTCAACCGGCTTTGTGCGTCGGGGATGAGCGCCGTCATCCACGCCGCGCGCGCGATCCGGCTCGGCGACGGCGACCTGTATCTCGCCGGCGGGATCGAGCACATGACGCGCGCTCCCCTCGTGCTCTCGAAGGCTGAGCGGGCGTTCGGCCGCGACCAGCGGCTCTACGACACCAGCCTCGGCTGGCGGTTCGTTAACCCGAAGATGCGCGACCGCTACGGCGTCGACTCCATGGGGGAGACCGCCGAGAACCTGCGCGAGAAGTACGGCATCTCCCGGGAGGAGCAGGACCGCTTCGCCCTCCGGTCACAGCAGAAGGCCGCCGCCGCGCGGGCGTCGGGCCGGCTCGCCCTCGAGATCGTTCCCGTGGAGATCCCCCAGCGCAAGGGCGAGCCGCTTCTGTTCGAGCACGACGAGTTCATCCGCCCGGACACGTCGATGGAGGCGCTCGCGCGGCTCAAGCCGGCGTTCCGCGAGGGTGGCACCGTCACCGCCGGAAACGCATCCGGCCTCAACGACGGCGCCTGCGCGCTTGTCGTCGCCTCCGAGGAGGCGGCCAAGAGGTTCGGCCTGACCCCGCGCGCGCGGATCGTCGGCTCGGCCGTCGTCGGCGTCGAGCCGCGGATCATGGGGATCGGTCCCGTGGGCGCCACGCGCCGCCTTCTGGAGCGCACGGGGGTGAGCCTGGATCGAATCGACGTGATCGAGCTGAACGAGGCGTTCGCCGTGCAGGTTCTCGCTTGTCTCCGCGAACTGGACCTTTCGCCGGACGACCCCCGCCTGAACCCGAATGGCGGCGCGATCGCGCTCGGACACCCGCTCGGCATGTCCGGCGCCCGCTTGCTGACCACGGCCATGGTGGAGCTGGAGCAGCGGCGCGCGAGGTACGCGTTGTGCACGATGTGCGTCGGCGTGGGTCAAGGGATGGCGACCCTGATCGAACGCGTGTGAGGAGGCCCCGGCCGATGAGAGTCGCGAGTTTCGCCCAGGGAGAGTGGATCGAGGGCCGGGGCACCCCGGTCGTGGTCCGGGATGCGGTCACCGGCGATCCGGTGGCCGAGGTGAGCAGCGAGGGTCTGGACTTCGCCGGAATGCTCCGCTACGCGCGGGCAGTCGGCGGGCCGCGGCTCCGCGCGATGACGATCCACCAGCGGGCCGCGATGCTGAAGGAGCTGGCCCGATTCCTCCTCGACCGCAAGCAGGAGCTGTACGAACTCTCGTACCGGACGGGTGCCACCAAGCGCGACGCGTGGTTCGATGTCGACGGCGGCATCGGCACGCTCTTCGCGTTTTCGAGCAAAGTTCGCCGCGAGTTTCCCGACGAGACCTTCCACGTGGAAGGCACGCCGGAGATCCTCTCCCGGAAGGGGACGTTCATCGGCCGCCACATCTGCGTCCCCCTCGAGGGCGCCGCGCTGCACATCAACGCCTTCAATTTCCCGTGCTGGGGGCTGTTGGAGAAGACGGCTCCCACCTGGCTGGCGGGCGTGCCGGCGATCGTGAAGCCGGCGACCGTGACCTCCTACGTGGCGGAGAAGCTCGTGCGGCTGATCGTCGAATCGGGGATCGTGCCGGAGGGCGCCCTGCAGCTCATCTGCGGGGGGGTGGGAGACATCTTCGACCACTTGACGCACCAGGATGTCGTGACGTTCACCGGGTCGGCCGTCACCGGACGCCGGCTCAAGGCCCACCCGTCGGTCGTGGAGAACTCGGTGCGGTTCAACATGGAGGCGGACTCCCTGAACTTCTGCATCCTCGGGCCGGACGCCCGCCCCGGCACCCAGGAGTTCGACCTCTTCGTTCAGGAAGTCGTGCGGGAGATGACGATCAAGACGGGCCAGCGCTGCACGGCCATCCGCAGGACGCTCGTGCCGGCGGAGCTGTTCGACGAAGCGGCGGAGGCACTCTCGGCGGCGCTGGCCCGAGTGCGCGTCGGCGACCCGAGAATCGAGGGCGTCGAAATGGGACCGCTCGTCGGCCTCGAGCAGCGGCGGGAGGTGCGCGCGAACGCGGCTCGTCTTCTGGAGGAGTGCCGGCCGATCCTCGGAGATCCCGATTCGTGCGAGCCGGAGGGAGCCGATCCCGAAAAGGGCGCCTTCTTCGGCCCGCTGCTCCTCGCGTGCAGCGACCCGCTCGAGCGCGCGGCGCCACACGAGGTGGAGGCCTTCGGGCCCGTCAACACGATCATGCCGTACCGGGACCTGGACGAACTCCTCGAGCTGGCGCGGAGGGGGCGCGGGAGCCTCGTCGGATCCATCTTCACGGCGGACGGAGAGGTGGCCCGCCGGGTGGTGCTGGGCACCGCCTCGCATCACGGGCGCCTGCTCGTCGTCGACCGGCACTGCGCGGCCGAGTCGACCGGCCACGGCTCGCCGCTGCCGCACCTCGTTCACGGCGGTCCCGGGCGCGCGGGCGGCGGAGAGGAGCTCGGCGGGGCGCGCGCCGTGCTGCACTACATGCAGCGCACCGCGCTCCAGGGCTCCCCGGAGGCGCTCACGCTGATCTGCCGGGAGAGGCATCCCGGAGCGCGCGGGCGGCGGAGCTCCGAACATCCCTTCCGCAAGCACTTCGAAGACCTGGAGATCGGTGAGGAGATCCTCACCCATCGCCGCACGATCACCGAGACCGACGTCGTCAACTTCGCCGGGATCAGCGGCGATTTCTTCTACGCCCACACCGACGAGATCGCCGCTCGCGAATCGATGTTCGAGCGGCGGGTCGCGCACGGGTATCTCGTGCTGTCGGTCGCGGCCGGCCTCTTCGTCGATCCGGCGCCGGGGCCTGTGCTGGCGAATTACGGCCTGGAAGGACTTCGTTTCATCAAGCCGGTCTACATCGGGGATACAATAAGGGCGCGCTTGACCTGCAAGCGCAAGACGCCGAAACCCCCCCGGGAAGGCGAGCCGCGCCAAGGCGTCGTGGCGTGGGACGTGGAGGTCACCAACCAGGACGAGGAGGTTGTCGCCGCCTACACGATCCTGACGCTGGTCAAGTGCCGATCGGAATCGCCGACGGAAGCTCGAGACGCGCGCGGCCCCGGGCGGAGCCAGGAGCCATGAACGACCCTCGAACGCGCATGCAGGTTCTCGAACCGGAGGCGACGCGGGACCTCGTCCCCCGCCTCACCGCGCCGGTCTGGCTCTATCGCTTCGAGCACACCGAGCACGGATGGATCATGTGCATCGCGACCCAGGGCGAACCGGGGAGCGGCAAGCTCTCGCTCGGCGGCTTTCGCATCGTGCCGGAGGCCCGAGCCGCGGCTCCCGGGTTCTCGCCGGAGCGGGAGGCGATCGGCCTGGCCCAGGGGATGGGCGAAAAGGCGGCCTGGTCGCGGCTGACCCGCGTCGGGGGCCCCCTCGGCTTGCGGGAGCTCGACCGGATCGTCGGCGGGAAGTGCGTCCTGCTGCCGACCCCGGGTTTCCGTGTCGGGGAGAAGGGCGACTTCGAGCTGCTCGACTGGGGCGTCTCCTGCTGCCTCGAGGTGGAGCGCCGGGCCGGCGTCCACCTGATCACCGGGCAGGACATGGGCCACGGCGTCATGTCCGACGGGCGGACGACGTCGCTGGAATACCTTCACGAGCGATTCGCCGGCAGCGTGCTCGAGGACACGTCGAAGCCGACGGGGGAAGGGAACTACTGGATCCTGCGGGGCGCCCTCGATGCCCTGGGCATACCGATTCACAAGGCGAGCGTGGGGCTGATCGGGTGTGGCAACGTGGGCATGCACGTCCTCGACCGGCTGCACGACGCGGGAGCGCGTCTGCTCGCCCTCGACATCGACGAGAATCGGCTCAGGGAACTCTCGGAGCGGGGCGTCGCCACCTTCCGCGCCGGGGAAAAGGCCCGCCTGGTCCAGGCGCCGATCGACGCGCTCGTCGTCAACGCCGCCGGGGGAAGCCTGGACGAGCCCACCGTCAGCGCAGCGTGCGAGAACGAGCGGCTCAGGGTCGTCTGCGGCTGCGAGAACCTCGCCATGACCGATCCGCAGGGTGTCGAACGGCTGCGGCGCGCGAAGACGGCCTACATGCCGACGGAGCTGTGCGGGATGCTCGGCTACCTGACGGCGGTCGAGGAATACCTCTCCCGCGCCCGGGGGGTGCGCTACGGGGTGGAGGTCATGTTCGAGGCCGCCCGCGGGCTGGAGCCGATCGGGCGGCGGGGCATGTCACGGCTCGTCGAGCGGAACTTCGACTGCACCTTCGCCGACGCGGTTCGCGAGGTCTACGGGGAAAACCCTCTCGGTTGACGCACCGCGGGAGCGCATTCGCACGGCCGGCTCCCCGCCGGCCCTCCGCCGCGCGGGGCGGCCGCTCCGTGCGACCGGGGGCGCGGCGACTTTTCCTCTGCGGGGCTGCCGCGGGCCGGCCGATCCAGGGGATCCGTTCCGAGCTTCCGGTGGCAGCGGCTCGTTTCGCTGCGGACGCCGGCTACAGGCGGGGAGCCGGCCCGACGCGGCCCCGGGAACGGGACGGCGGCCGCGGGCGGTCAGCGGCCGCGCATTCCCTGAATCGTTCGCTGCGCCCGGTCGGTCAGCACCAGGCGGGCGCTGATCGCGGCGCGCCGCTCGAGGAGCCGTTCCCAGCCCGTCGTGTCCTCCCAGAACACGCGCTTGAGTTCCGCCATCGCCTCGGGCGAAAAGCCGGCCAAACGCTCGAGCAGCGCGGACACCGCGGCATCCAGCTCCTCGATCGAGTCATGGACCTGGGCGTACAGGCCGTGCCGTTCGGCCCAGTCCGCGTCGCGCCAGTCGGCGTCGGCGGCGGCGGCGGCGAAAGGACCGGGACCGATCCTCCGCTCCACCACCGGACCGATGACGAACGGCCCGATGCCGAGAGCGAGTTCGCTGAGTCTGATCGATGCGGCTCGCGTGGCGAGCGCATAGTCGGATGCGGCGACGACTCCGACTCCACCGCCGACGACCTTGCCCTGCACGCGCGCGACGACGAACTTGGGGCAGCTTCGCATCGCCAGGATCAGCCGCGCGAAGCCCATGAAAAACTCCGTGGCCGCTGCCTCGTCCTTCACCGCCAGCAACTCGTCGAACGACGCCCCCGCGCAGAACGCCCGCTCGCCGGCGCTCTGCAGCAGGACGACACGGGCTGCGGGGTCGTCCGACGCTCTCCGCACCGCGGCCGCGAGTTCCGCGAGCGTCGCTCCGGGAAGGGAGTTTCCCTTCGGGTGAGAGAAGGTCACCCGGGCGACACCGCCCTCGACGTTCACTTCGACCCGGCCCGGTTCGATCATCGGCCCGTCCTCCTCGAGCGGTGCGCCGGAGCGGCCGCCCCGCCCGGCGCGGGGACGGAGGCTATCCCGCCCGCCGATCGCTGTCGAGGCTGGGCTTTCCGGGAACTTGCGGCCGCGGTCGGAAAGAGCGAGCTTCGATCCGGGAGGCGTCGCCTCGATGAAGATGCAGCGGATGCCCTCCGGATCGGGTCTCGTCGCCCTGGTCGTCGTCCTCACGGTCGTGCTGCTGCTGTCGGCCCGGGCCTGGCGGTCGCACGTGCCCCCGGAAACGCCGCCGGCGCTCGACGGCGCCGCGATCGGCGAGAAGCTGCAGGAGATGGACCGGACGACCTCCCGGCACGCCCGGGAGCTGGAAAGGGTCCTCGGGGGCCCGTGAGCGCGGCGCGATCGCAAGCGCCACCGGCGCGACGGCGGAGGCCTCCCGGCGCCGCCCGGTTCAGCCCCGCGCCCCGGCCACCAGCGAGCGGACGCTCTCGACGACCGCTTTCTCGGTGATGCCGAGCTTTTCCATCACCACCGGGCCCGGCGCCGAGGCGCCGAAGCGATCGACGCCGATCACGACACCCCGGTCGCCCGCCCAGCGGTGCCAGCCCAAGCTGCGGCCCGCTTCGATCACGACGCGGGCGGTGACCGCCGGCGGCAGCACCTCCTTCCGGTAGGCGTCCTCCTGCTCTTCGAAGGCCTCGGCGCACGGCATCGAGACGACGCGCACGCGGATTCCCTCCGCGGCGAGCGACGTCCGGGCGGCGAGCGCCAGCTGGAGCTCCGATCCGGTCGCGATGACGATCGCGTCGGGCGTTCCGCCCTCCGCCTCCGCGAGGACGTACGCACCGCGCGGGAGCCCCTGCGAAGCGCGCTCGAGCGTGCCCTCCAAGACCGGAAGCTTCTGCCGGGAGAGGACCAGCGCCGTCGGACCGTCCGTTCGCCGTGCGGCGTAGAGCCAGGCCGCCGCGGCCTCGTTCGGATCGCCGGGGCGAACGACGTGCAGTCCGGGAATCGCCCGCAGCGCGGCGATCTGCTCGACCGGCTGGTGCGTCGGGCCGTCCTCCCCGACGCCGATCGAATCGTGCGTCCAGACATAGACGACCGGCAGCCGATCGAGCGCGGCCAGCCGCACCGGCGGACGCATGTAGTCGGAAAATGCCAGGAACGTGGCCACGAACGGCCGCAGCCCCCCGTGGTATGCGAGACCGTTCGCGATCGCACCCATCGCGTGCTCGCGCACGCCGAAGTGGACGTTCCGTCCCTCCCATTCGCCCGGTGCGACCCACCCCGCGCCGGCGATCTCGGTCTTCGTCGATCCCGACAGATCGGCATCGCCCCCGACGAGCCAGGGCAGCGCCGCCGCCACCGCCTGCAGCGCCTTGCCGGCCGCGGCGCGGGTGGCCAGCGATTCCCCCACGCGCCAGCGGGGCAGGCGCTCGGCGAGCTCGACCGGGGCGGGCTGCTCGAGGAATCTCCGGAACTCCTCGCGCCGCTCCGAGCGCTCGAGCCGCTCGCGCCACGCGGCGTGCGCGCGCCGGCCGCGCTCCGCCGCCTCGGCGCAGCGCGATCGAACCTCGTCCGGGACCGCGAAGCGGCGATCCGGGTCGAGACCGAGCGCCGCCTTCGTCAGCCGGGCTTCTTCCTCGCCGAGCGGCGAGCCGTGGGCGGCGTGGGTTCCCGCCTTGTGGGGCGAGCCGAATCCGATCGTCGTGTGGACCACGATCAACGACGGCCGCTCCTCGTCCTCTTCGGCCTCGGTGATCGCGCGGTCGATCGCCGCGAGATCCCCGTCGCCGTCCGCCACCTCGAGCACCTGCCAGCCGTAGGCGCGGTACCGCGCCGAGACGTCCTCGGTGAAGGTCATCGACGTCGGACCGTCGAGCGAGATGCCGTTCGAGTCGTAGAGGTAGATCAGCCGGCCAAGCCGCAGATGGCCGGCGAGGGAGGCGGCCTCCGAGGAGATGCCCTCCATCAGGTCGCCGTCGGAGACGAGAGCGTAGGTCCGGTGGCCGACCAGGGCCGGCCCGAAGCGGGCGCGCAGCATCGCCTCCGCGACCGCCATCCCCGCGGCGACCGCCGTGCCCTGGCCGAGGGGGCCCGTCGTCGCCTCCACACCGGGCGTGAGATGCCGTTCGGGGTGGCCGGGCGTGCGGCTTCCCCACTGGCGGAACCTCTCGAGTTCTTCGAGCGGCAGATCGAAGCCGTACAGGTGAAGCAGCGCGTAGAGAAGCATGGAGCCATGTCCCGCGGACAGAACGAAGCGGTCGCGGTCCGGCCACTCGGGATCCGAGGGATCGAACCGGAGGTGGCGCTGCCAGAGGACGTAGGCCATCGGAGCGGCTCCGAGCGGCAGCCCCGGATGCCCGGACCGGGCCTTCTCGATGGCGTCGATGGCGAGGCCTCGGATCGTGTTGACCGCGAGCAGATCCAGATCGTCCGGTCGATAGCTCATGGGCGCCTCCTGGAGACGAGCGACGGTGGAACGAGCGCCGCTGCGTCGGCGTCGGTGACGATGAGACCGCGGCGGGCGATGCGGGCGGGCGTCCGCTCGACCCGCCCCTCGTCGGCCATGACTCGAGCGAGAGCCTCCGCCTTCGAGCGGCCCGCCGCCAGCAGGACGATCTCCCGAGCCGCCTCGATCACCGGCGGCGTCACGGTGAGCCGGAGCTCCGGCGGCACCGGCGCGCGCACGCAGAGGACGCGGCGCCGCCGCTCGTGGAGAGCCGGCGACCCGGGGAACAGCGACGCGGTGTGGCCGTCCGCTCCCATGCCGAGGACGAGCACGTCCAGCCGGTCGGGAAGCCGCGCCTCGTAGCGCTCGGCGGCCTCGGGGCAGCGCTCTCCCTCCATGCGCAGGACGGCGCGGGGCGGGCGCGGCAGCCGGTCGAGAAGGCTCTCGCGGACCATGCGGAAGTTGCTCTCCGGATCGTCCGGTGGGACGCACCGCTCGTCACCGAAGAACAGCTCGACGCGGTCCCAGTCGATCGGCGGCAGGCCGCAGCCGGCGGCCAGCGATTCGTAGACGGGTCGGGGAGTGCGTCCACCCGCGAGTCCCAGACGGCAGCGGCCCTCCCGCGCGATCGCTCCGGCGACGAGGGAAGCCAGCTCGCGGGCGGCTTCCCGGCGGAACGCCTCCGCGCCGTCGCAGACGAGGAGTCTCGGCTTCACCGCCGCCAGGTCCCGTGCCGGAGCGGTGCGTCCTCGGGATCGCCACGCAGGCGGAAGCCGTGCGCTCCGAAGTAGTCGCGCTGCCCCTGCGTGAGGCTCTGGGGAAGCCTCTCCGAGCGCAGGGCGTCGACGTAGGCGAGGGAAGAGGCGATCGCAGGCGCCGGAATGCCGGCCGAGGCCGCGGCGGCGGCGGTCCGCCGCCAGCCCGCCAGCGCCTCTCCGATCTCGCGCGCCAGCGGCGGGTGCAAGAACAGGTGCGGGAGCTCCGGATCGCCTGCGAACGCCTCGGCGATCCGGTCCAGCAGCGCGGCGCGGATGATGCAGCCCGCCCGCCACACCCGCGTCACGGTCCCGGGATCGATCCCCCAGCCGTGCTCGTCGCTCGCGAGCCGAATGAAGCGGAACCCCTGGGCATAGGCGCACAGGCGGGCCCCGAAGAACGCCTGCTCGAGATCGCCGGGGGCGAGTTCGACCGGGCCCGCCGGCGTGCCGAGCCGCGCCGCGAGCGCGCGGCGCAGCGACCCCGCCGACGAGAGGACGCGGGCATCGACGGCGGCCGTGAGCGTCGGCACCGCCTCTCCCATGTCGATGGCGTCCCGGGCGGTCCATCGCCCCGTGCCCTTCTGCCCCGCCTCGTCGACGATGGCGTCGACGAGTGGCTGCTCTACGTGGGTGGCCCGCAGGACCGCGGCCGCCGCTTCGGTCAGGAAGGAGGCGAGGCGGCCCTCGCCGAATCGGTCGAAGAGATCCGCCACCTCCGCCGGGGCCAGGCCGAGGCCCCGCCGCGCGAGGTCGTAGATCTCGGCGATCACCTGCATGTCGCCGTACTCGATCCCGTTGTGGACCATCTTCACGAAGTGGCCGGCCCCCCCCGGTCCGAGCCTGGCGACGCAGGGGCCGTGCCCGCTTCGTGCCGCGATCGCCTCGAGGACGGGCGCCACGAGCTGGTAAGCCCGGAGATCTCCTCCTGCCATCAGCGACGGGCCGTGCCGGGCGCCTTCTTCTCCCCCCGACACTCCCAGCCCCACGAGCGACACGCCGCGCGCGTCGAGGGAGCGCTGGCGGCGCTCGGTGTCGCCGTAGTAGGAGTTTCCGCCGTCGATCACGACGTCTCCCCGGTCGAGCAGGGGAGCGAGCCGGTCGAGAACGGAGTCCACCGCCCGCCCGGCCGGCACCATGACGAGAATGCGGCGCGGCCGCGGCAGCCGCGCGACGAGATCCTCGAGATCCTCGGCTCCAACGGCCCGCCCGGCGGGCTCCTCTCTGCCGAACCGGGCCACGCGCTCCCGGTCGATATCCCACGCGACGACCGAAACGCCGTGATCGATCATGTTCCGCGCGAGGTTGAGCCCCATCACGCCCAGCCCCACGAGGCCGAAGGCGCCGAGCGCGGGGCGCTCATCGCGCGCCGTCATCGCGAGGTCTCCCGCGTGCGGGGAGCCGGCGGGATCGGGCGCCACGCCCGCCCGTCGTCGGTGAGCAGCTCGTCCGCCGCCGGGGGACCCTGGCTGCCCGCTCGGTAGAGATGCGGCGGCGGAAGCTCGCCGGACTCCAGCCGCTCGACGATCGGCGTGACGAACCGCCATGCCGCTTCGACCGCATCCTGACGGTCGAACAGCGTCTGGTCGCCGCGCATCACGTCGAGGAGGAGCCGGTGATAGGCGTCGTGGAGCGGGACATCGAAGGCCCGGGCGTAGGAGAAGTCCATGGTGACCTCCCTCACGTCGGTGGCATGTCCCGGCGCCTTGCAGGTGAAGGACAAGGTGATGCCCTCGTCCGGCTGGATCCTCAACGTCAGCACGTTCGGGCGCATCCGGCGGCAGGTGTCGCCCGTGTCGAACAGACACAGGGGAACCTCCTGGAAGACGATCACCACCTCGGTCAGCTTGCCGGCGAGCTTCTTCCCGGTCCGCAGATAGAAGGGGACTCCCTGCCACCGCCAGTTGTCGATGAAGACCTTCATCGCCACGTAGGTGGCGGTGTTGGACTCCGGATCGACATTCTTCTCCTGCCGATACCCTTCGTACTGTCCGGCGACGACGGCCCTGGCGACGTCGTCTCCCTTGATCGGGCGGAGGCCCCGGAGAACGGCCACCTTCTCGTCACGCACGTCGTCCGCGTGGAAGGAGAGCGGCGGCTCCATCGCGCACAGGGAGAGGAGCTGGAGGATGTGGTTCTGGACGATGTCCCTGACCACGCCCGTGCGGTCGTAGAAGGCACCGCGGTTCCCGATGCCGATCGGCTCGGCCACCGTGATTTGCACGTGATCCACGTACTTCCTGTTCCACAGCGGCTCGAACAGGGCGTTGCCGAAGCGGAAGACGAGGATGTTCTGAACGGTCTCCTTCCCGAGATAGTGATCGATCCGGTAGAGCTGGCTCTCGTCGAGGAACTCGCTCAGCGTGCGGTTGAGCCTCCGGGCCGACTCCAGGTCCCGGCCGAACGGCTTTTCGATCACCACCCGCGTCCACGGGGACTCCCGCCCCGTGCGGTGCAGCAGGTTCATCCCCGAAAGAGTCCGGAGGATCGGTTCGACGGCGGAGGGCGGCGTGGCCAGGTAGAACATCCGGTTGCCGCCCGTGTCCCTCTTGCGCTCGAGTTCGGCGAGGGCTGCGGCGAGCCGCGCGTACCCGTCCTCCTCGGACAGGGCCACGTAGTCGATCGCCTCGGCGATCTCGCCCCACCGATCCTCGGGGACATCGGAAGCGCTCGGGCGGAGCGACTCGAGGAAGGCGTCCCGCTCCATCCGTGTCCTGGCGGCCCCGAGGATCGCGAACCGCTCGGGCATGAGCCCGTCGCACGCGAGCCGGAACAGGGCGGGGAACAGCTTCCGGCGCGCCAGATCCCCCGTCGCTCCGAACAGGATCAGCGCGCACGGCTCGGGCCGCTCGCCCGCCGCCGGTTCGGGACGGGGTCCGGCGACCTCGCACTCGATCCGCATCCTGTGACCTCCTGAGGCCTGGCGCTGCGGACTCCCGGGCGCTCATCCTCGCACGGGAGGCGTTCGGGGGAAAGGGACGCTCCCGGCTCCTCGCCGGTCGCGGCCGGCGGCTCGGCGGCGGACCCCTCCGCCGGCCGGGACTCCGGAGTGCCCGCCGGCGGGGAAGCGCTCCGGTGCCCCCCGGCGGTCCGAGGTTGCCGAGGCCGCGGCCGTTGCGGATGATGGGCGGCGTGACGCCGTCTCCCGGGCGGCCGGAGGTGTCCCATGGCGGAGCGGAAGGACCAGGATCCCTGCCTCGACCACTTTCGCGAGCACCGCGAGGAGATCCGCACGGAGCTGCTCGACTCGATCGCCCGGTTCGCGCCCGGGGAGTGGGACGGCTCTCCGCTGCGGGTCCGCTCGGGACCGTTTTCGATCGTCGTCGACGTCCACGCCGACGTGGCCGGCTTCAGTTCGCGCGTGATCACCCGGATCCGCGCGCCCTACGTGAACCGCGACGGCTTCCGTTTCCGCCTGCGCCGCCGCTCCCTGATGCTGGACCTCGCCAAGCATCTCGGCATGGAGGACGTCGAGATCGGGGATCCCGAATTCGACCGCGAGTTCATCGTTCAGGGCAACAGCAAGGAGGAGCTGCGCCGCCTGTTGGGCTGCGAGCGGCTGCGGCGCGATCTGGTGGAGGCTCCGGTGGAACTCCTGGAGGTGCGGGACGACGAGGGGTGGTTCGGACCGGACTTTCCGGGGGAGGTCGACGAGCTGTACCTCCAGGCGGACGGGCGGATCACCGAGCCGGACAAGATCGACCGCCTCTACCGGCCGTTCGCCGAGACCCTCGACCGCCTGTGCCAGATCGGCTCCGCCTACCGGTCCGATCCCAACGTTCGGCTGTGAGCGGGGGCCACGGGACGATGCGCCGGCTGCCGGGCTACCGTCCGCATCCCGATTCGCCCGCCGGCCGGGCTCGCCGCGGCGGGGCGGAGGGCCCGAAGCCCAAGTGGTTGGGAGTGCGCCTCCGCACCGGCCCGCGGTACAACCGGGTCCGGCGGCTGGCGGAAGGGCTCGGGCTGAACACCGTGTGCCAGGAAGCCCGTTGCCCGAACATCTTCGAGTGCTGGTCGGCGGGCACGGCCACCTTCATGATCCTCGGCAGCGTGTGCACCCGGCGGTGCGGTTTCTGCGCGGTGTCCAGCGGCCGTCCCCCGGCGCCACCCGATCCGGACGAACCGCGGCGCGTGGCCCGCGCGGTGGCCGACCTCGGGCTCCGGCACGCGGTGATCACCTCGGTGGATCGCGACGATCTCCCGGATGGCGGCGCGGCCCACTTCGCCGCCGTCATCGAGGAGATCCACCGGACGGCGCCAGGCTGCGCGGTGGAGGTCCTGACTCCCGATTTCAAGCAGGATCCGGAGGGTGCGCTCCGGACCGTGCTCCAAGCGAAACCGGCGGTTTTCTCGCACAACGTGGAGACGGTGCCGGAGCTGTACCGGGTCGCCCGCCCCGGCTCGCGGTTCGAGCACTCGCTCGCGCTGCTCCGGCGCGCATCGGAGCGGCGGGCTCTCTTCGGAGGCCTCACCAAGACCGCGATGATGCTCGGCCTCGGTGAGACCCGGGAGCAGGTGGCGGCGGCGCTCCGGCGGATCCGGGAGGCCGGTGTGGACATCCTCGCGCTCGGCCAGTATCTGCGGCCGGGTCCGGAGCAGATGGCGGTGGCGCGGTACGTTCCGCCGTCGGAATTCGAGCGCTGGAGGCGCTTCGCACTCGGGTTGGGATTCCGTCACGTGGAGGCCGGGCCGCTGGTGCGCTCCTCGTACCACGCCGAAGCGCACGTTCCGCGCTGAGGGCGTCACGGCTCGCCGGAGAGCTGCAGGACGCGGCCGATCATCTCCTCGCGGCCGCCGTCCCGTCCCGGTTCGATCAGCCGGCGGTCCTCGCGGAGTCGCATCCAGGTACGGAGGAGCCGGGCCGCCCGGTCGGCTCTCGGGGGCGCCGGCGGCGGCGAGAGGACCGCGTCGACCGCCTCCGCGGCGGCCCTCCGCGCCCGGCGGGGGCCGGGTAGCAAGAGGCGTCGGCGCACCAGCCGCCCGCCCGCGATCGAGAACAGCGCCGCCCCTCCCCGCCACGGGGCGGGAGCCACCAGCACGCCGTCCGGCGGGGCGGGGCCGAGGGCGCGCCGCTTCACGTTCAGGCGCGGTTCGAAGCGCCGAATCCATTCCGCTTCCGCCAGGAGCGCATCCGGGACGCTGTCGACCGTCCGGGTTTCGAGCCGGAACGACTCGGCCCGGAGGAGGCGGTCCTTCTCGTCGCGAGGCGAGCCCGCGAAATAGGAGCAGACCCGCGCCCTGAGGTTGGCCGACTGGCCGACGTAGATCGTGGTGCCGTCCGCGGCGAGAAAACGGTAGGCCCCGGGCAGCTCCGGGAGACACCGCAGATCGCTCGGGCCGAACGCCTTTCCCTCGAAGTCCGCCGGCTCGAGCGCGGCTTCGAGCATCCGGTGCAGCGCGAGGGTGTCCCCGACCCCTTCGAGCGCGAGCTCCTCGACGAGGGCGGCCCAGGCGTCGGCCACGACCGCGGCGAGTCGGTCGGCGGCCGGTCCGCCGGCGCCCTCCACCGGCTCGACGTGCGGGCAACCCAGCGACTCCGCGATCGCCACGGGGTCGGCGCGGCCGCGATGGCCGCGCAGGCGCCTCGCGACCTCCGCCAGCGAGAGGACGGGGCGCGGCAGCTTCCTTCCCGTCCGCTCCTCGAAGCGGGCCGCCTCCGCCTCGCCGCCGGCGCAGACGGTCATCGCCGGCTTCCCCGGCCCGCGCGCCAGGAAACCGGCGAGCGGAACCCCGTGCGGGGCGACGACGGCCGCGAACGGCGCCCGGAGCGGGAGACCCCGGGCGGCGGAACCGCGCACGCGCCAGACCGTCCCCAGCCGCTCCAGCCGCGGATCCGCGGCGAGAAGACCGCCGAGAAGCGACTCCGCCGTCGCCTCGTCCAGCACGCCCACGCGGAGAAACTCGCGGGCGAGGTCGGCGGTGCTGCGGGGGGGCCCGTCCGCGAGAGAGGCGACGATGCGGTCGACCAGCGCCGGACCCTTCATCGCGGATCAGCTCCTGGCCAGCGCCACCAGCGTCAGATCGTCGTCCTGCTCGGCGCCGCCCGCGTGCTCTTCGATGGCGGACGTCATGCCTTCCACCAGCTCCTCCGGGCCGCGCGGCGCCAGCTGCCGGAACCGCTCCAACAGGCGGCCCTCGCCGAACGGATCGCCGCCCGGGTCGCGCTGGTCCAGAGCCCCGTCGCTGCACAGCAAGAGGAGATCGCCGCTCCGGAACGGGCGCTCGGCGATGGGGCAGTCGAAGTCGGGGAAAAGGCCGACGGCGGGTGCCAGCGACCTCAGGACCTCCACCCGGCCGCCCGAGAGCAGGAGCGCAGGTGTGTGTCCCGCCCCGGCCAGCCGGAGCCGGTCGGTTTCCGCGTCGACGAGAGCGAACGCTATCGTCGCGAACCGGTTCTCGGGAATCAGCGGCCGCAGCCGCTCGTTGATCCTCGGCAACCAGCGCTCCGGGGGCAGGTCCGAGGTGCGCGCGCCGTACCACAGGGCGTGGAGGCTCGAGGTGATGAGCGCCGCGCCGAGGCCCTTGCCGGCCACGTCGGCGACCATGATTCCGGCCGTGGCGGGCGACGGCTGCCACACGTCGTACAGATCGCCGCCCACCGTGTGACACGCCCTGTGGTGGGCGGCCACCACGAAGCCCTCGGCGAGGCGGGGGTGCTCGCCGGGGAGGAGGCGCTCCTGGATCTCCGCCGCCGCGCTCAGCTCGGCCTGCATGCGCCGGTTCCTCTCCTCCACGCGCCGCGCGCGCTCGAACTCCAGCGCGATGCCGATGAAGCTCGCCAGCGTGGCCACCAGCTCGAGTTGCGAGCGGTGAAAGTGCGCCCGGTGCGAACGGGTGTCGATGTAAAGGATCCCCCGAACCTCCTCCTCGTAGCCGACGGGGGCGCAGTAGAAGGACCGGATGCCCTGGCTGACGACGGATCGCGCCGCGGCCATGTCCCGGTCGGCCGAGACGTCCTCCGCGAACACCGCCTCGCCCGCCTCCAGCACCCGCCGGTGGACCGTGCTCGGTATGACGATCTCCGCCCGCTTCTCCCAGGGAACCGCGCTCTTGATGCGGAGCGAGCCGTCGGGGGCGGCGAGCGCGAGAGCTCCCCGGTCGCCGTCGACCGCCTCCACCGCCATGCGCAGGATGTCCCTGAGCGTGGTGTCGCTCGGTCCGCGGTGGGCCAGCTCGCGCACCGCCCTCACCACGACCCGGGGGAAAGCGCGGGGCGACGTGTCGGCGGAGCGGTAGGTGTGCACCGTCGCTGCACCCGCCGTCTCCGAGAGGGTGACCGAGCCGTCCGCGGCGGCTTCCCCGAAGGCGAGCGCGCTGTTCCCCAGCTGCACGATGTCCCCCTCGTGGACCGGCGTCGGCGCGGTGACCCGGACGCCGTTGAGGTAGGTGCCGCCGCGGCTTCCCACGTCGCGGATCGTCCAGCCTTCAGCGGTCCTGGCCAGCTCGGCGTGCGCGCGGGAGACGTAGGCGTCGAGAAGACAGATCTCGTTCGACCTCGACCGGCCGACCCGGATGCGCTCTCCCCGCAGCTCGATCGTGCGCCGCTCGTCGTCCGCCGTGATGATCGTCACCTTCATGGCGGCACCTCCGACCGGATCCTCCCGGCGGGCGAGGGCGCCCGGTGCCGCGCTCCGCTCCGCGGCGAACTCAGCGGCGCTCTCGGGTGATCGTGCGAACCCGCACGACACCGGCGGGGACTCGGTAGACGAAGAGCTTCGGGAGGAGGAACTGCTGCGTGCAGATCTGCCCCGGCCCCGGGTAGACCTCCTCGAGGGTGAAGACCGCTTCCTCGTCTCCGTCCAGCTCCGTTTCGACCACTCGAGTCCGGCGGCAGCCGTTGCTCCTGGGGCGCCCCGTCACGGCCACCACGCGGTGCGCGTGGAAATCGACGGCTGGCGGCTCCCCTTCGAGCCCGGAGCGCTTCGCCAGGGAGGCGTAGGCCGCCTCGTCCGCGACGATCTCCGCCCCCGGGGCGTGATCCCAGCTTCCCTCCCAGAGGAGTACGGGGCGTTCCGCACCGGGCGCGGGCCGGCACTCCGCCGGCGCCTCGACCGTTTCGGCCGTGGCCTTCCGCACCAGCCGGCTCACCGTCACCAGCCACGCGGCGGGAGGCCGCGCCCCACCCCCGCAGCCGCACCCGGGCTCCGGGACCCGCTCCTCGATCGTCACCTTCGCCTTCATGTTCCGCGTCTCGACCGCCGCCAGGGCGGTGTCGCGGCACCCGTTCTCGCGAGGCCGGCCCACGACCAGCAGGACCGATCGCTTTCTCAGGTCCGGCCGCTCCCCGCCGAAGTCGGGGTCGAGCGGTTCCACGAGCCGGTCGAAAGCCGCGTCGTCGCGGATGACCGTGACCCCGGGCTCGAGCCCCGGGGCGGTCCCGCTGTAGATCACCTCCGGCTCCGGCGCCTGGAACAGCTTCCCGCCGCCGGCGAGGGTCACCAGAAGGGCGGCGAGCACCAGCCGCGCCCGCCCGCGTGGGAGAGGGTTCCTGCGCTGCGATCCGTCCACGTCTCGCCTCCTGCGACCAGCATTGTGCCACGGACGCCGGCCGGGGAGCCGGGCGGCGCGGCGGGCGGCGCGGTGCGATTGTGAGACAATCCGCCCGGACGGTGCGCGGGGCGCGATGATCCGGAAATTCCTGGCCGACACGGTGGAGGCGGTCCTGCGAGGCCTGACGCGGCTCGGGCTGCCGGTCTGGTGGCGCGAGCGGATCCGCCGGCGCCTCGCGGCGCTCGGCGGGGACTCGCCCATCCCCGCCCGGCCGTCGAGGGCCCCTTACAAGATGTGCGCCGAATGCCGCGCGCTCGTTCCGCGACGGGCCCGTTCCTGCCCGGAGTGCGGGGCGGCGATGCGGGGGGGAGCGGCCGGCGGCCCCCACCGCCTCCTGGAGGCGCTCGCACCCGGTCTGGGGTCGGCTTCGCTGGCGGTCGCCGGACTGACGGCGGCGTTGTACCTGGCGATGGCCCTCGCCGGCCCCGGGGGCTCGCCGTTCAGCCTGCCGACCCGCATGCTGGTGCGATTCGGGGCGAAGTACACCCCGCTCATCGCGGCCGGCGAGTGGTGGCGGCTGGTGAACCCGATCTTCCTCCACGCGTCGATCATCCATGTCGGTTTCAACGTCTACGCTCTCGCGAGCCTCGGGCCGGTGGTGGAGGAGGTGGTCGGGGGCCGGAGATTCCTCGTGATCTACGTCGCCACCGGTATGGCGTCGTTCGCCGCCTCGGCCTGGTTCGCTCCGGGTTCACTGAGCGTCGGCTGCTCGGGGGCGCTCTTCGGGCTGATCGGCTTCGGCATCGCGCACGGATACCTGCGCGGCTCGCGACGCCTGGCGGGTCAGCTCACGCGCTGGGCCCTGTTCGGGGCGATCCTGCTCCTCGTGCCGGGGATCGACCATGCGGCGCACGCCGGCGGCCTCGTCGCCGGCCTGTTGCTGGGGTCGGCGATCGGCGGCCCCCCGGCGCGCTCGGCGTGGCTGGAGGGCGCCTGGACGGCAGCCGCCGCCGTCGCCGTGCTTGTCTGCCTCGCGGGCTTCGTCGCGGCGGCCGCCGCGCCTCCCGCCGTCTGAGCGGCCGAAGCGGATGACGAGCGGCGCGTCGCACGACTGGCTACCGACCGCGGCCGCGATCGCGGGGGCGCTCCTCCTGGTCCTGGCCAACGCCCTGTTCGTCGCCGCGGAGTTCGCGCTCGTGCGCGTGCGTCCCGGGAGGCTCCGAGAGCTGTCGGCGAAGGGCAGCCGCCGGGCGGCCAGGGCCCTCCATCTCGTCGAGCACCTGGATCAGGCGCTCTCGGTCTGCCAGGTGGGGATCACGCTCGCCAGCCTGGCGCTCGGATGGCTCGGCGAGCCCGCCTTCGCGTCGATCTTCGAATTCCTTCTGGGCCCCGCGGAGCCGTGGCTGGGGACGGTCGCGCTGTCGGCCTCTCTGGGCCTCTCCTTCTTATTCATCACTTTTTTGCACGTGGTGCTGGGCGAGCTGGTGCCGAAGACGGTCGCCATCGTCCTGGCGGAGAAGGTGGCCCTCGGCGTCTCCCTCCCCCTGCGGCTGTTCTGGATCGCCTCGTGGCCCCTGGTGGCGCTCCTCAATTTCTCGGCGCGCCAGATCCTCAGGCCCTTCCCGATCGGCGACGTCGAGGAGGCAGAGGCGCACGGGCGCGAAGAGTTGCGGCAGATCCTCCGGCGAAGCCTCAAGCAGGGCCGGCTGGGAGCCATCGACGTCGCCCTCCTCGACAACATCTTCCGTTTCGCCAACCGCCGGGTCCGGGAGATCATGGTTCCCCGGGCGCGGGTCGTGGCGTTGGACGCCGGCAAGCCGGTGGCGGAACTCCTCGAGCGGATCCGTGAGGAGGGGTTCTCGCGCTATCCCCTCGTCGAGGGCGATCTGGACAACGTGATCGGAATGATCCACGTGAAGGATCTGCTCCAGCCGCTCATCGCCGGGGAATCGCGGGTCGATCTGCGGCGCCTGGCGCGGCCGTGCCCGGTGGTGCCCGAGACGCTGACCGCGGACCGGCTGCTGAGGACGTTCCAGCAAAGCCGGGCCCACCTGGCCGCAGTGGCCGACGAGTACGGGGGCACCGCCGGGATCGTGACGCTCGAGGACGTGCTCGAAGAACTGGTCGGAGAGCTCCGCGACGAGTTCGACCTGGGGGAGCAGGATCCGATCCGCCCACGCTCGGGAGGAGGGTGGGTCCTGGATCCGCTGCTGCCGCTCGACCGCCTCGCCGAACTGGTTCCGGAGCCGCCACCCGCTCCGCCCGGCGTCCACACCGTCGCCGGGCTGATGCAGGAGCGGCTCGGCCGGCTTCCGCGGGCGGGGGATCGCATCCCCTTCGGCCCCGGACACGAACTGGTCGCGACCGTGGTTCAGGGCACCAATCTGCTGCGCGCCGAGCTGGTTCCTCGCGGCGACTGAGGCGCCGGTCCCCGGCCGGGCCCCGCTCGGGTCCGGTGGACCCTCCGGGCTCCGTTCCGCTCCGGAACAGTCCGCCATCTTTTTCGTCAGCGGATTTGCGGGATCGGAAACCGGGCCTCGCGCCGCCCTCCGCGGCCGTCTTCAACCGCACATGTTTCAAAGCTTTCCCGCGCCACGAGAGCTGCGCGCGGTGCTTGATCTTCGCCCTTCCGGGGCCATATTCGCCCGGGGGACGGGATCGCATCACCCGCGAAAAGGAGAGAGACCGTGCGCGCTTGGACGTCCTTGGTTCTCGCCGTGGGGACCGCCGTGGCCGCGACGGCCGCCTTCTCCGCTGAACCGGCGGAGACGGCCTCCTCCCAGCCGGTCTTCGACACGTCGATGTACAGGCCGACGATCGTCTTCCTCGACGCCGCCGAGAGCACCGATGCCGCATTCGTCACCGTCACCGGCATCGTCTTCTCCCACGCGCCGATCGAGCGGGTGACGGTCGGCGAACGCGTGGCGGCGACGCGCCCGGCGCAGCCGAAGGACCTGATGAAGCTCGAGCGGGTCCCGGAGGGGGCGACCGAGGCGCCCTTCCGAACCTTCTTCGAGCTTCAGGACGCCGGCCTTCCCCGCCAGGGGGCGAACGACATCGAGGTGCGCGCGCACGCGTCCGACGGCCGCGTCTCCCCTCTGTACCGGATCACGATCGTCCGCACGACGCCCGTGGCGCGTGACGACTGACCCGGAGTAGGCCGGGAAAAGGTGACATCCATGAGATCGACCCGCTACGAGCAATCGGGCTCCGCCCGCACCGTTTTCCTGCTGGCCCTCGTGGTGAGCGCATCGGCGCTGATCGCTTCCTCCTTCCTGCGCGGAGAGAGCATGATCAACATGCTCGCTCGCGCGATCACCGAGTTCGTGGTGCCCCTGAACGCGATGATCATGTTCGGCTTCGCGGTGATCATCTCTCTCGTGCTGGGGGTCTTTCTTCACTACTACCTGTTCGAGCTGCGCGACCGGTACCTGATCGACATGGAGGCGGCCCAGCGCGTCGCGGCCGAGCTGCGTAACACCGCTGCGCCGATGGAGCAGCGTATCGCCGCCGCCCAGCGCGCCCTCGAAGGCGACCGGACCCTCTTCGGGCAGATCCTCCGGCGATTCCTGCAGGAGAACGGGCTGGCCGAGGCGGCGCCGGGGCGCAAGTGGCAGGAGCTGCAGGATGACGAGTTCGAGCGGGTGAAGCGCAACCTCATGTACTTCTCGCTCGCGTCCGTGCTCGCGCCGGCCATGGGATTCCTCGGCACCGCGGTCGGGATGGTCGCCGCGTTCTACGAGATCTCGATTCTGGACACGGTGACGCCCGCGGATCTCGCGACGGCGATCCAGATCGCTCTCATCACGACGGTCGTCGGCTTGATCATCAAGACGATCGCCATGCTGCTGAAGACGCTGGTGATTCACTCGATGGGGCGCCGGGAGGACCAGATCGCCCTGGCCTACCAGCGCCTGATCGCCTGAGGAAGCGGGGCCGGGCGGAGCCCGGTGTGCCCCGGCGAGGGCCCAGATGCGAAAGTCGTGGCGGCACAGCTTTGATCTCGAAGACGGCTTCGAGGGAGCTGTCGACGTCGTTTTCCTGCTCATCATCTTCTTCCTCGTGGCCTCGTCGTTCGACAAGACCGTCCGCGAGAAGCTCGCCCTCCCGCAGCGCGATCCGGACCGCGCCGTCGCGACGAGCGCGCAGGAGCGCGATCGACTCGACATCACCATCTACCGCGACTCCCGCATCGCCGTGGATCACGAGGAGATCGCCGTCGGTGACCCCAACTCCGTCGAGGCCTACCGCAAGGTCGGCGAGGCGATCGAGAGCTGGGCGGCCGAGCATCGTCCCGGCCTTCCGGTGGAGAAGGCGCTCCGCGGAGTCGACGTCTTCATCACCACCGATCGCCAGTCGTACGCCGGGGCGGCGCTGAACGCGATCCTGGCCTGCCTCGACCGCGGCATCACCCCGCAGGTGATCTTCGAGGAAGCGAGGGTGGCTCGACGATGACGCCGAGGGCCCGCGAATCCCGGGAGCGCCTGTATCGATACCTCAGCGTCTGCCTCTCGGTCGCGACGGCCCTCCTCTTGCTTCCCCCCGAGTGGATCCGGTTGTCCCGGACGCGCGAGGAACCGCGGGAGGTCGTCCCGCGGGAGGTGAAGATCGTGCGCGTCCCGCCGGAGACGCTCCCGCCGCCGCCGCCCCTGCCGCCGAGGCCGAAGAAGCGCCCGCGGCCGCGCCCCCAACCGCCC